>CAMVIO010000117.1 GCA_947167555.1 uncultured Selenomonadales bacterium | reverse complement strand
GGGTTCGTGAATGGCGACGCTCGCCCGGCGATGACGTTCGGGCGTGACGGGAACACTTCGACGGCGGCGGGGAATTACACGTTGCTTGGTTATGTGAACGGAACGCGTATCGGAACAGGCGACACGTTTGTAGACGGCATGGAGAACTATTATTTCAAGACGACGCCGAATACGTACCTGCCCGAGCCGGTGAATCCGGATGTTCCGGTGATTCCGGATATTCCTGATATTCCTGATATTCCGGGGATTGATGGTAAGCCTGTGACGCAGGCAGTCACGGAGACGGTGATTTCTGATAAGAAGTTCACGCCGGACGAGTTCTCTTATGCACGGATATCGAAGGATCAAGACCCGACGCACATGGTGCGCCAGTCTTCGGCGTCTCTCCAGTATTCGGATAAGGGCGTGAATCTGGACGGCAGCGACACGAAGTCCGGGCTGGCCGCGCTGGCGGATATCCAGGGCACCGGGTCGGTGGTGAATCTTGAAGGCGCATTTATCCGGACGTCGGCGCCGGCGGAACAGCCGGAGACGGTTGCGGCGGAGGCGGCTCTGCCGGTACCTGAGACGGAGGAGAGCGACATTTCGAGCATTTCGCTGGAATATGCCGGCGACGGGGACAACTCGCAGGCGCTCTTGGAGATTTTGACGAACGCAAGCAGCAATGCCGAGAATAAGGGGACGTCTATCGTGATCGATGCGCAGGACGAGGACGAAGAGGACGCGGATGAGGAGAAATCTCGCCGCGCAATCTTTGCCGATCGTTCGAATATCGGGATCGAGACGCTTGGCAATGCTGTGAATCTCAATCAAATGATTGGATAAGGGGATAATGGGGATGAAGGAGAGTTTTTTCCGTAGGCTGTCTCTTGGGGTGACGGCAGCCTTTCTGCTCACATGGGCGGGAAACGCGGAGGCGGTTTCGTCTCTGTCAAAGCCGGGCGAGGAGATCGAGAAGGCGCAGCCGCAGGCGAACGCGTCGGTGAAGGCGGATTTGCCGGAGGTTCCTTCGGAACAGAAGGAGGTTCGCTTCACGATTTCCAATGTGCGGTTGGACGCGCAAGAGCTGAAGCTGAACAAGGAGGCGCTGGCGGGGATCCTGTCCGAGAGCGTGGGCGTGGAGACGACGCTGCCTGTGTTCAACCAAACGGTGGACAAGGTGACGGCGTATTGCCGTTCCCATGGATATCCGGCGTCGGCGGCGTATGTGCCCGCGCAGGAGAGCTCGGACGGCACGGTGACGATCAAGGTAATCCCCGGCCGGTACGGAGAAGTGCGGATCGAGAACAACAGCCGCTTGAAGGAGGATGTGATCCGCAGCTTTTTGAAAGGGCTGAAGCAGGGCGATATTATCCGCACGTCTTCTTTGGAGACGGCGCTGTATTCGATTTCCGATTTGTCGGGAACGAAGGCGATCGGCGTCCTGAGCCCGGGCAAGGATTTCGGCACGAGCGATCTGACGATACGCGTGGAAGACGGCAAGAATTCGAATACGGTGCTTTACGCGGAGAACTACGGTTCGAAGTCGTCAGGGCCGTATCGCTTCGGATTGCAGGAAAGCCTTTACAATGTCGGCGGTACGGGCGCGCGCATTAATGTGGGTGCGTTGATTTCCAACGACAATCTGCACAATTATTACGCGAATTATGAGGCGCTGGTGGGCCACGGCGGAACGAAGCTGGGTATCGGCTATAGCCGCATGGATTACAAGCTGGGCGGACTTTTCGCGAATACAGGGGCGAACGGTACGGCGGACACGGTCAGTCTGTTTGGCAGCCGCCCGATTTATCATTTGGACAATCGTAAGCTGGAATGGCGGTTCGGTTATGACTACCGCATGCTGAAAGATGACCTTGATACTTTTGGCATCAGTTACAAGAAACATTCCCACGGTGTGCATGTCGGGCTGGATGGATACAACCGCTGGACGGGGGCGGTGGTCGATTATGGTGTGACGCTGACGGCGGGAACGCTAGGCGCGGATTCTGAGTGGTCCCGCGATCAAATCGAAGGGAACAAGACGGGCGGCGGCTTCGCGAAAATGGAGGCTTCTGTGACGGGCATCCAGGCACTCGGCCATCAGACCGATGTGATGCTTAAGCTGTCCGGGCAGACAGCATTTGACAATCTGGATAGCTCTGAGGAGATGTATCTTGGCGGCGCGAACGGCGTGCGCGCGTACCCGCAAGGTGAGGGTTCGGGCGACGAGGGTGTGCTCGGCACATTGGAGCTGCGTTACCATACAAATCTGCCGGGGCTGACGTTGTCGACGTATTTCGATGCCGGTTATACGCGGTTGATGCATCAAGGACTTGAGGGATGGCCTAATTCATCCGCAACGCCGAAGGGCTGGGGCATTGGAGTTAGCTATTCGAAACCGGACGACTGGTTCGCGCGTGTCGATTACGCGCGCCGCATCGGAGGGTATGACGGAATGTCGCAGGACGCCGCGTCGAAGGATCGCTGGTGGTTTATCGTGGGCAAGATTTGGTAAAAAGATTCGCCGTGCAAAGGGAGAAATCCCGATGCACGGCGTTTTTTGAATTAAATGAGTGTATTTTCCAGAAAGGTATTGACTTATTCATA
This sequence comes from uncultured Selenomonadales bacterium, assembly GCA_947167555.1. Classification (GTDB taxonomy): domain Bacteria; phylum Bacillota; class Negativicutes; order Selenomonadales; family Selenomonadaceae; genus RUG12372. The sequence goes on along the minus strand of CAMVIO010000117.1, from coordinate 3,907 downwards.
GTGCGGTGCTATGATGGCAATGTCAGGATATGACATTGATAATTGAATACGGATTGGATTGGGTGTCGAGAGACTTAATAGAAAAGCCGGTTGAAGGCCGGCGCGGTCCCGCCACTGTATCAGCGAGCGAATCTGCAATTTGTCCACTGGGGAAGACCCTGGGAAGGCGCAGAGGAGCGATGAACTGGAGCCAGGAGAACTGCCTGATCGACGATCACCGTTAGAACCTGCGAGGGATGGGGAAGGGGATTGAAGGAATCCAAAATGATTGCACGATGATGTGCAAGTGTTTTTGTGATTTCATGATTTCGATTTGAGGCTCTTTTCCGTTTGCAGGAAAAGGGCTTTTTCATTTGTCAAAAGGTTTTCCCTATGGTTTTGTGTTCGGCTCCATAGGGAAGCACTGCTCATACATTTCATTCATTTATTTTCGGGCCGCTTTGCGGCTCGGGCCGGGGATTTTCCCCGGCCTCCCTCCTCTTTTTTGTGAGGGCATTTGTTTGTCGGAAGGTTTTCTCCATGGTTTCAGCTCTATGGAGAAACATTGCTCATACATTTTTACCTTCGTCGCGTTTGCGGCGGGCCTCCGAAGAGGATTTTGGAGGCTTCCTTTTTTCCATAATGCCGAAAGGCATGGAGATATATGTTCATTATTTATCAAAGAAAGGTGGAGTGCTCATGGAGACGAAGATTTTGCAACCGTTGAAGATGCCGAAGGCAGCAAGCCCGGCTTCTCGCGGCGTCGAGGAAGAATGGTGCGCGGATCCGCATCTTTCGGCTGTGGAGATGACGCCGCTTGAAGCGAGGCTCGCTGCGAAGAGCCCGGAGCTGGCGGAGGGGCTGAAAAAGCTTCGTTCGCTGGTCGGGGAAGAAGCTTATGAAAAGCAGATCGCGGAGCTGCCGAATCTGACGCGGAACGCGCAGTCGCTTTTGATAGTGGCGAAGAACTTTATGCAGCGTTCGCTTCTGGAGCGGGATTTCATCCCGAAGTTCAAGGAGGCTTTCGGCGTGGCGGATGTTCGCGTCGTAGCATGATAAAAAATTATTATTTCAAGGAGAGGTTTGTATGAGAAAATCTTGGAAAAATCTTTTGGCGGCTTCGCTGGCTTGCACGACGCTGGTCGGTTTCTCGGCAACGGCGTCGGCGGCGTACTCGCTGAGCGAGGAAGTCAAGGCCCCAACGCCCGCGCTGAAGCAGGCTGCTCAGATCGGTGTGCTGGTGCATTCGACGCCGGAGCTGCAGGATCTTGAAAACAAGGACGCCATCGTGGTCATGAGCTTTGGCACGACCTATAAAGAGACGCGCGCGAAGACGATTGAGGCGACAGTTGCGGATATTCAGGCGGCGCATCCGGGCGTCAAGGTTGTGACGGCGTTCACTTCCCATATTATCATCGACCGCATCCAGGCGAAGGAAGGCATCAAATATCCGACGCCGGAGGAGGCGCTGGAGCAGCTCCAGGAGGAAGGCTACACTCGCGTGGCGCTGACTTCGCTGGACGTGATTCCGGGCATGGAATACGCTTATGATACGGCTGTGTTCAATCTCTACAAGAACAATTTCAAGAAGATGACGATGGGCGAGCCGCTGATGTACTGGATGGGCCAGGAAGAGCAGCGCGACGATGTGCTGGATTTCGTCAATGCCCTGAAGTATGAGTTGAAGGATGCGAAGCTGGCGAAGGACGAGGCTGTGCTCTTCATGGCGCACGGCACGCCGCATCCGGCGAACGCTTATTATCCGGTTATCAACAGCCGTTTCCATCTGACGAATCCGCCGATGCGGAACGCGTACGTTTACACGGTTGAGGGCTGGCCCGGACTGACCGAGGCTATCCATCGCCTGAAGAGGAAGGGCTTCAAGAAGGTCTTGCTGGTGCCGATCATGATGGTGGCCGGCGATCACGCGACCAATGATATGGCGGGCGACGAGCCGGATTCCCATAAGTCGATCCTCGAGAAGGAGGGCTTCAAGGTTCGCACATATCTGCACGGTCTCGGCGAGAATCCCGAGATCCGCAAGCTGTACGTTGCACGCGCCAACGAGGCTTGGGATGTACTGCAGGCGAAATAAGATTTTTTGAGAGAGGAGAGAGCTGCCGTCAGAATTATTTCTGCGGCGGCTCTTTTTTGGCACGAAGGATTTGGGAGTCATGAAACGACAAAGAGCGGAGTATTTGCAGCCGCCCATGCAGATGGCAGGCAGCTTCGGAGACATCGCGGAATTGGAATATATGCTGGTCGCGTTTTTCCATTTACGTGTGATCGAGCCCTGGAATCTGGAAACGATCAAGGCGAAGGTCAAGAAGCAGGCTGCGGTTTGCCATTTCTCGGACAATCTGGCGGAGGAATGGGAGTTTGACGCTTATGCGGCGGCCTTATACCGGACGGTCTGCGAGCTGAAGCACAGCCCGATTCGCACGGGGATTTTTGATACGCCGCTTTCGGCGGGCAAGGCTCGGGTGGATTATTTTCTGCTATTGGCCCATGAAGGCATTGGCGCGTTTGGCGAACTGCTTCGTTTTTTTGCAGCGGAGACCGGATATACGCCGGAGGAGCTTTGCGAGCATCCGGGATTGATGACGGAAGACGAGCAGACGTACGGGCAATGTTATGACGCGTTGCTTGATCGGCTGCGTGATTTCCTTGAGGTCATGGATGCGGATGATTTTTCGCGTGCGTCGGTGATGAAGGCGGCGGCGGAAGCGAAAGAGGACCGCAGGGAATTGACTTCAATCCTTTTGCGTGTTTCGGATGAAGCGGTGCGGCTTTCAGAGAGGACGCCGACTGCGACGCGGTGTGTTTGGCCGCGTCGGACGCGGGTGCTTTCCGACGATGCGGAGGAAATCCAGAGGCGTTTTCGAAGCGAGGCGATGAATCCGCTTTTTATTGAAGGGATGGCGGATTACGGGCGGCGCGGCGCGATGGCGCTGGCGGCGTATGTGGCGCGGAGCTGCCAATGGGACGCTCTTTGCCAGGGGCTTGAGGGTTGGATGTACGAGGCGCTGGCGCAGACATACGCGCTTCGTCCCGAGGTACAGCGCTGGATGTGCAAGGTGTGCCCGGGGGCGCTCCGTCATTTGACAGGCAGTCTGATTGCGGCGGCGCACAGCCCGCGATGGCATGCGAGCCTGAAGACACGGATGGAGCTTTTGTGGCTGTACCGTTCGTTGGAGATACCGCAAAGAGGACGACGCGAACGTACAGAAACGGGAAAGATACAGGCGTAAAAAAAGCGGCACGGAAAAACGTGTCGCCTTTTTTGTGGTACAATGGAGACTAGAGGGGGATGGCTATGAATCGTTGGCTGGTCGTGTATTCGTCCGTTACGGGGAATACGAAAAAGGTCGCTGAGGCGTTTTGCGAAGCGGTAAATGGAACGCTGGTCCGCGTAGAGGATGCGAAAGAGCCGGAGGGATTCGATGCGGTTGCGGTAGGGTATTGGCTTTGGCGCGGCGGTCCAGATCCGAAGACGGCGGCGTACCTTTCGCGGCTTTCCGGCGTGAACGTGGCGCTTTTTGAGACCCACGCGGCGGACAACCGGAGCGAGCATTCGGTGACGGCGTTCGCGCGGGCGGCGGCGTGCCTGGGAAAGGACTGCCGCGTGCTGAATGTGTTCGAGTGTCAGGGGCAGGTGCCGGAAGCGGTGCGTGAGAAACGCGCGAAGCTGGAAGCCGAAAAGCCGGCAGATCCTCACGCGAAATCGCAGGGCTGGAAAAACTCCATCGGTCATCCTGACGAAGCCGATCTGATGGCGGCAAGGGAGTTCGCGCTTCGGACGGACAAGAAGCTCAGCTATTTTTTGAAGAAGGACAATGCTTGAGGAAACTTTTCTTTGCATTGACAGTTTTCTTGTCTTTCGTTATGATGTATAGAAGAGTTTGCACATACTGGGAGATGATTTTTA
>CAMVIO010000116.1 GCA_947167555.1 uncultured Selenomonadales bacterium | reverse complement strand
TTTGAAAAAGACCCATTGATTGACAAAATGAGCGTTTGCGGAGAAAATAAAGGAAACGCAAAGGAGGAGACGATCATGGCGGATATTTCGAGACGCGATTTTATGAAAAAGGCGGGCATGACGCTGGCGGGGGCGAGCCTCGTGGGGATTGGCGGGCTGGTCGGCGGCTGCGGCGCGAAGCAGGCGGCGGGCGGTCAAACGACTGCGGCAAAAGCGTCGGCGGCGGAAGCTCCGGCTGCCGGCAAGTCGAAAGTCTATTTCACGAAGCACATCGACGCCGAGCATCTTGTGAAACTTTACCAAAAAGTGAACGCGGACATTCAGGGCAAGATTGCCGTCAAGCTGCACACGGGCGAGCCGCACGGCCCGAACATCCTGCCCCGCGAGATGGTGCGGGACTTCATGGCGCAGATCCCCGGCGGGACGATCATCGAGGCGAACGTGGCCTACGGCGGCGCGCGCGCCACCACGGAAAAGCACCGGGACACGCTGGCGGTGAACGGCTGGACTTTCTGCCCGGTGGACATCATCGACGAGGCGGGCGACGTCAATTTCCCGGTCAAGAACGGGCTGCATTTGAAAGAAGTGGCGATGGGCGCACACCTCGCGAACTACGATTCCCTTGTGGTCTTGACGCATTTCAAGGGGCACGCGATGGGCGGCTTCGGCGGCTCGCTGAAAAACATTGCCATCGGCTGCGCTTCGGGCAAGACGGGCAAACGGCAGGTTCACGGCCTCACCGACTACGGCGAATGGGTGACGGGCGACCTCTTCATGGAGCTGATGGCGGACAGCGGCAAGGCGATCTGCGACCACTTCGAGAGGCGCATCACCTTCCTGAACGTCCTGCGCCGCATGAGCGTGGATTGCGACTGCGCCGGGACAAGCGCCGCGGAGCCGGTGATTCCCGACCTTGGGATGATGGCCTCCACGGATATCCTCGCCATCGACAAGGCGTCCGTCGATATGGTCTACAACTTCGGCGACGCGCGAAAGAACGACCTGATCGAGCGCATCGAGAGCCGCAAAGGGCTCCGTCAGCTCTCGGCCATGAAGGAACTCAAGATGGGCAGCGATCAATATGAATTGATTTCAATCAACTGAAAGGAAGGATGCACATGAAAAAATGGTTCACGATGATGGCGTTGGCGCTTTGTGCGCTGACATTGACGGCTTGCGGGGGCGGCGCGCCCGCGAAAAGTTCAGGCTCGTCCGCACCCGCGCCGAAGACCGAGACCCCGGCGAAGAAGGACGAGGCGAAAACGGACGGAAAGCGTGCATTGGTGGTCTATTTCTCCCGTGCCGATGAAAACTACAACGTCGGTTATATCGAAAAGGGAAATACGCGTATCCTCGCCGAGATGATTGCCGAGGCGACGGGCGCGGACACCTTTGAGATCAAACCGGCGAAGCCGTACCCGAAGGAGTACACTCCGGCGACGGAACTCGCGAAGAAGGAAAAGAACGAGAATGCCCGTCCCGAAATCGTCGGTACGATGCCGGACGTCTCGAAGTACGACGTGATTTTCCTCGGCTACCCGATCTGGTGGGGGGACCTGCCGATGCCGTGCTATACGTTCTTTGACAAGGTGAAGCTCGAAGGCAAGACTGTCGCCCCTTTCTGCACCCATGAGGGCAGCGGCCTCTCCGGCACCGACCGCTATATCGCCGACACGACGAAGGCGAAAGTGACCGGGGCGCTGGAGATGAAAGGAACGACGGCGCAGAAGAACCAAGGCGAGGCGAAAAAGGAAGTTCTCGCGTGGCTGAAGAAGATCGGAATAGATTTGTAATCATCAAGATCAGGGACGAGCTGAAAAAAACAGCGACAGCGTTTAGAGAATTTTGTGCGATAAAAAACGAGCGCCGAGGGAAATGCCCTCGGCGCTCGTTTTTTATCGCACGATCATCACGGGAATGGTGGCATAATGCAGGACATAGTGGCTGACGCCGCCTAGGACGACCGTTTCCATGGGGCTGAGTCCTCGGCTGCCCATGACGATGACGTCGGCGTCCTCGCGCTTTGCCACATCGAGGATCGTATCCGGCGGAGCGCCGACTTCGACGACGCTGGACATTTTGATTTCCGGCGGTACGCGGCGGGCGTGTTCCGCGAGGATGGCATAGCCCTTTTCTTTCATTTCCGGTGGTACGCCGCCTCCTGTCCATGCCCGCTCCAACAGGGACATTTTCCGGTTCAGGTCCGCGACGTGAAGCAGGCACAGCGAAGCGCCGCTGAGCTTTGCGAGGTAGACGGCGTGGTCCAGTGCGCGGCCGCCCTCCGCCGAGCCGTCCACCGGCACGAGGATTTTTTTGTATTCCATAGATTTCTCCTTCTTTCGTCACGCTTCCGCAAGGGATGCGTGATTTTCATTTTCCGTCAGCTTCTTCCTGTCGGTGTAGAATCGATGGCAGAAGAACAGGGCGACGACGGCGATATAGACGAGGAACAACCCGAAAAGCCGCGCGCAGTCCCAGAAGCCCGCGCCCCGTGTCACGAAGTCGCGCACGAGATGGAATTCCCACGTCAGCGGGAAGAAGTGGGACAGCACCAGCACCCATTTCGACAGGATCGGCACCGGCCCCGTGGCTCCGCCAAGGATGAAGCCTCCCGGCAGAAACAGGATCATGCCGCTGGCGGCGACGCCGGGATTCAGCGCGTACCAGCCGAAGAGCAGCGACATCATGCCCAGCACCCAGATGTAGAAGAACTGGGACAGGAAAAACCAGATCATGCGACCGCCGATGACCATGTCGCCCCAGACGCGGAGGATTGCCATGCCGACAAAAAACGCGACCAGCAGGCAGACGCCGTAGGGCACCAGCCGGAGCATCAGGTCGAAGGGCGAGCCGTTTTTCAGCAGCGGGTCCCATTTGTGTTCGAGCCGGAGCCGCGGCACCATGCCGATGGTGGCGAACACGAAGAACATGGACGAGAAGAAGAACAGGAAGCCCTGCGTCTCGCCGTTGGCCGTGGAGGCGGCGGGGTTAAACAGACGGCGGCTGTAAAGCTGGATGCCGCCCTCCGCACCTCCGGAGGCCATTGCGTTTTCCGTGGCGACGATTTCCGGCAGCGCCTCCATGATGTCGGCGTGCTGTGCCGTGTTCGTGTAGTCGTAATAGACGCCGATGCTGCCCGACGCGCCGTCCGTGTACCGCGCTTTTTCGAGGCCCTTCGGCAGGCAGATCACGGCGATGGCCTGATCCTGATAACAGAGGGCTTTCGGATCGGCGGGGGTGTTGAGGATTGCCGTGACGTGCATGAAGGGGGACGCGTCGATTTTTTGCGCCAGCTCACGGCTGTATTTCGAGTTGTCGAGGTCGATGATGGCCACGCGGGCGTCGCGGATGCTGTTGTTGTAAAGCGCCAGCGTGAAGAATATCGCGACGATCACGGCGACTGCCAATGAAACTTTTTGGTAGGGCATTCCCTTTCCCGACAGCAGGAACTCGATTTCATCCTTAACGGAATCCATTAGCATCCACTCCTATCGTCATGCCCGGCAATACGCCCTCCGTCGGCTCAGTATAGACGCGGACCTGAAACGCGGTCAGATCCGCCTGTCCCTTCTCGCGTGACATCTTTAGGTCGGCGAAGCCCGGCGCCTGGGCAATCAGCCGGATCGTACCGTCCACTTTCCTGTCCCCGGCGACAGTCTTGCCGGTTAATGTGTCGCCCTCGCGCAGGTTCACGATCTGTTTTTCGCTCAGATAGATATCATAATAATATCGGGTGCTTTCCAGCAGGATTACCGGCACGTTCGGCGCGATCATCTCACCCTGCTTCGCGATGATCTTCAGGATACGCCCGTCCTCCGGCGCCCGGAGCGTCAACCGTTCCTTGGAAACTCCCAGTTCCTTCAGCTGGACTTCCAGCGCTTTTTTCTGCTGGCGAAGGGCCTCCACGTCATTCTCCCGGTTCCGCGTCTCGCTCCGCGCTTGCTCGATGGTGGGCAGCGCCATCGCGTCGGTGTTTCCCGTGTCCGCTGCGCCGGAGAGCAGTCGGGCCAGTCCTTCCTCGGCGGCTGCGAGATTCGCCCGCGCCGTGTCGTAGGCCGCCTGCGCCGCGTCCATTTCCGACTGGGAAATGACGCTTTCGCCGCGAAGCTGCACGGCGCGGTCGTATTCCAGCGACTGCCGCGTGAACGTCGCCTGCGCCGCCGTCACCGAGGCGCGCTGGGCGTCCACCGAGCGGCGGCTTTGCACTTCGTCGTTGTCGATGCGGGAGAAACCGAGCCGCACGCTTTCTTCCTGGGATCGGATCGTCGCGTCGAGTTGGGCGATCTGCGCTTTCAGCTTTTGGGTGGCGAGGTCGACGTCGGTGCTGTCGATGACCATCAGCACGTCGCCTTTCTTCACCGTCTGGCCTTCCTGCACGGCCTCGTTCACCATGCGGCCGCCCACGGAGTCGAAGGCCACTTTCACCTGCTCCGCCGTCAGGATGCCTTCCTTCTTTTCCAGTGCCACCGCCACCGCGTCGCTGCCGCTGTAAAAAAGCGTCAGCCCCGCGATGAGAAGCAGCGCCAGCAATCCGATTCCGATTTTTGTCGTCCTGTTTGACAAGTCCATTGTGGTTCCCCCGTTTCCATTTGATTAGTCATCTAACTATAAGGGCATACATTGCTCTTTTTGCAAAGAAAAGAATTATTAAGACGCCAGCTTTTCCAAGAGCCCGGTCAATGTCTTTTGCTCCTCCGCCGTCAGTCGTCCCATCAATTTCGTGATGCGGAGATAATGCTCAGGCAGCACTTCGTCCAGGAAGGCGCGGCCTTTTTTCGTCAGGCGCACGCATTTTGCCCGCCGATCCTCGTCGTCGGAAACGAGGGTCACAAATCCTTCTGTTTCCAGATTTCGGAGCATCACGCTGACCGACGCGCGGGTAATACCCGCCCGCTCCGCCAGTATGGACGGCGCGCAGCCCTCCGGCGACTGATGAAGCTGGATCATCACGCAGAGCTTCCCCTCCGAGAGCCGGTAATCCCTCTGCAAGACGTCCATGATTCGGCTTTGGATTGTGCCCGCAGTCTGCAGGATCGTCAGCATCGCAAGTACTTCGCTGGGATGGATTTCCGGCACGGTCTTGGCATGGCGTTCCAATTCCGCGCGGGACGGCATCATTGATTGCTTCATGAAGTCCTCCTTCACGATTAAATAGTTAGCTGACTAACAGTATAACCGGCAAACTTTGTTTTGTCAAACCGGGGCGCCGCAAAAGCTTCGTTCACTCTTTCAAGGAATCAGATTGCTGCGGTATTCCTGCCTGCCCTACAATATATGTTTATTGCTGCTTCCAATCGATGTAATCCGCCGACTCCTGCAGCAGCTTGATTATTTTGCAGCGCGACCTGTTTTTTGCCGGAATTTCTTTCCGTGTACGGGGCGGTGATTCCGTGACTAAAAAATGGCAAGTCTCCGCAACTTGAGTGGGATTGCTTTTTTGCCCGCATTTGGTAAAATAAATAGGTAAGTTGCAAGGACGGGGAGGAGCCGAATGTGGAAAAGAAAGCGATGATGATTCGAAGCGGCGCGTCGTTCATGGTGAACGCCATCCAAAAGAATCTGGAAGAAGCCGGATACGCGATTTTGCCGGTGAACGCGACGGTGTCCGCCGTGAACGCGAAGCACAGGGAAACCGACATCCTGATTTTTTATCTTGGTGACTTCGTCTCGGAGGCTTCCGAGCTGCTCGTTTATTTGAAAGACCTCTGCACCGAGGAGGACAAACTTCTGATCCTGATCGGCAATCCGATGGAGCTGGCGACGGTGGAGGAAACGATTCCCGCCGCGCTGGTGGCGGCCAGCTTCGAGCGCCCGCTGGACATCAAGAAGCTGATCGACGAGCTGGGTCATCTCGTGCAGGTCAATGACGAGAACGCGCGCCGGAAAAGCATTTTGCTTGTGGACGACGACAACTCGTTTTTGAAAATGGTCACAGACTGGTTGTCCGGCACATACCGGATAACGCCTGTCACATCCGGCGCGCAGGCGCTGATGTACATCGCGGACAACAAGCCGGACCTGATCCTCCTGGACTACGAAATGCCCGTGACCAGCGGCCCGCAAGTGCTGGAAATGATCCGCAGCGAGACGAAGGTGGGCTCGATTCCGGTCATCTTCCTGACGGGCAAGGGCGACAGGGAAAGCGTGATGAAGGTCCTCTCCCTGAAGCCGGACGGCTACCTCCTGAAATCCACGGACAAGGCCACGCTCCTGAAATCGCTGGAGGAATTTTTCGAGAAAAAGAAATACGAGCAACTGCACCAAATACAGAAATAAAAAAAGAGACCGTCGCACAAAAAACTGAGGCAAGAAGTGGGAATTTCTTGCCTCAGAATTTTTTGGCTCCGGTCTCTTTTTATACTACTCTCTGTTAAGATTTTTAAATCTTTACAGAGAGTGCATGAGACGGCAGACGAGCCGAAGGCTCGGCTGTAGCCTGCAAAGCAGGCGTATCTCAGGTCAAAATTTTCATTTAAAATTTTGGTCTGAGATAAGT
>CAMVIO010000115.1 GCA_947167555.1 uncultured Selenomonadales bacterium | reverse complement strand
CGGAGCCAGTCGCGGACGAAACGGCTGGCGGATGAATTGATGAAGAAGCTGGGCGGACCTGTTCGTGAAGTCCGGCTTGGGGAGATTGATTTGCCGCTGGTGGACGAGGCGTTCATACAAAAGCGGGAGGAGCTGGTAAATCAGGGCGCCTTTGATTCGCCTGTGCTTGCCCTGGCGAAAGAGTTTGCCGCCGCGGACACGATCGTGATCGCCGCTCCCTTTTACGATCTGTCCTTCCCCGCTTTGCTGAAGCAATACCTTGAGCAGGTTTGCGTGATCGGGATCACTTTTGATTACGGACCGGACGGGAACGCCGCTGGCCGGTGCAAGGCGTCCTCTTTGTACTATGTGACCACAGCTGGAGGAACCTTCTTCCCGGCGGAATACGGATTCGGCTATGTGAAGGCATTGGCGCAAAATTTCTACGGGATTCCGGACGTGCAGCTTATCAAGGCCGTAGGATTCGATATCGAAGGCGCGGACGAGGCCAAAATCCTGCGCGAGGCCATCGAGAACATCCATGCGATGGATATCAAAAAGCAATAAACCGAACGGCAATGACGGGCGGCAGGATTTTTTTATTTTCCTATTGCCAAACGCGGTTCCTTCGTGTATAATAATTTACGTTGTAACGCGCTGTTAGCTCAGTTGGTTAGAGTATCACCTTGACATGGTGGGGGTCGCAGATTCGATTTCTGCACAGCGCACCACGAAAATACGGGCTGGCTTGCCAGCCCTTCTGTTATCTTTTATGCAAACGCCCAAATAGCTCAGTTGGTTAGAGCACCATCGTCACATGGTGGGGGTCCAGCGTTCGAGTCGCTGTTTGGGCACCAGAGAATCAGAGCCGCAAGGCTCTTTTTTTGTTGCCCTTTTCCACTTCTCCTTTATCCACAAAGTCCCCTCACACGATTGTGCATATGTGTACAAATTCTGTGGATAAGCAGATAAAATCTGTCATAGCATCAAAATCAATGTGGATAAACTCGTTCCCAAACAACTGCATGTATCAAAAAAGTGGCTGCCGACGAAGTTTTTTGCTTCGTTCGGCAACCGCTCTCTTATTCATTTATTCTTTTGTTTTCTCTTTTCGATGAATTCCAGTGCAAGCTCGGCGTTTCGCGCGGCAAGGCCGCGAAGCTCGGCGAGCAGCTCGGCGTTCTTCTTTCGGAATTCCGCACGCTCTTCCCACTTCTCGCGCATCTTTTTCATCACCGCGTCTTTCGTCACGCCTTGCAAGTCGCCCGCCGCCGTCTCGCCTATAGAGCTGAGGAAGCGGTCGATTTTCGGGTCGTAGGAAAGCCCCACCATCGGCACGCCCATGACGCCCGCAAAGATCAGCGCGTGCAACCGGATGCCCAGCAGAAGATCGAAGTTCCCGACGAGGGAAAGGAGCTCGCTGGTCGTGAATTCGTCCTTCAATACCGTCGCTTCCGTCTGCATCCGCTCGGCGATGGTTTCCGCCGTCTTCACGTCCTCCGGCACCTGCATCGGGAAAAACACGATGCGCGCGTCCAGTTCTCTTGCCATCTGGTCCGCGGCTTCGGCAATGACGCCCTTGTAATGATCCCAATCGCGCCATTCACGCACGGAAATGCCGATGACCGGTTTTGCGCCGTCCGCTTTAGCTTTTTTCAGGATGCCCCGACCGATACCGAGATCGACGGGATGGATGGCAAGCACCGGATCCGCCGTAACCTCTGTCGGCGGTTTCGTGATGCCGAGACTCGCAATCTCGTCGAAGGAACCGTGGTCGCGGACGGTAATCAGCGAAACGCCGCCGGCGATGCGGCGCATCAGCGAACGCGCCAGCCCGCCGCAAACGGGGCCGATGCCCTGCGCGTAAAGCATGACGGGGACGCCGAGACGCTCCGCGAGCCAGATCACACCGAGATAGTAGTAGAGACTCCGCCCGCTGGTCACATTCTGCAAGAGCGAGCCGCCGCCGGAGACGAGCAGGTCCGCATGGCGCAGCGCGCTCGAAATCTCACCGAAGGAGAGCCACGAGACGGCTTGGACGCCGTGACGCTTTTTCGTGTCCTCGGGATCGGTGGAAATGACCGTGATATTCACTTGTGGGTCCAGATCGGATAAAACCTCGATCATCGCCGCGAGCATTGCCTCGTCGCCGGCGTTTTTCGAGCCGTAATACCCGGATACCACAATACGATTCATGCCGTTGATTGTAACTCCTTTAGAAAATAATAGCTATGCTTTCTTCGCACGGAAGAAAAATCTGTGCCAGGCTTCCGCGAACACCATCAGCACCGCGCCGATGCCCGCGCCGAGCACGATGCCTCCGATGCCGCGCGCGACGGACATCATGATCGGCGTCCGCATATGCGCGAAGGTCTCGACCATCGAGCCCTGCCCTATGGTCGCCGCCATCACCAGCGCAAAGAATATGATGGACGGCCATTTCCGCGCCCAAACGAACGCAGCCAGCATAAACGCCGGATGACCGATCAGAAGCTCCTTCGAGCGCGGCCTTGCGTACATCGCCTGCTCCAGAAACGCCCGGAAACGAATCTCCAGTCCGGAGACGGGCATTCCCATATTGTGGCCGGATCGCGCGATAAAGATGACGCCGGCAATCAACGCGACGAAAAGCGCCGCAAGCATTTGTACCGTGATCGGCCTGTCCATCAGGCTCCGAAGCTGCGTCCAGGCATCCTCCCCGTCCGCCAATGCGCCGCCGAACAAATCGAAGCGCTGCATGAAGCCGACGGCCACCAAGATCAGCGGCAGCACAAAGGTCAGCTTGATGCCGCGGAAAATATTGACCTCAAGGAAATATTCGACGTCGGACAGCGAACCGGAAAGATACGACGCGCCGATGAAGGAAAGCGCCCCCGTTACCCAGAGCGCGAGCGCCGCCGCGCCAATCAGGCGCGGAAGTGACCAGGAATCGTCCGGCGTCCTGTCCTTGATGCGATCGAGCATCCAAAGCATCGCAATGGCGGGGAACAAGTTCGCGCTCCCCAGCGACGCCAACAGACGGATCTTGCCGCCGTGCCCCATCAGCACGGGGACCGCCATGACCAGCGCTCCCACCGCGAAAAGAATCAACTCGTATTTCGGGCGACGGTTCAGCCACGGCAGCACCAGCGACAAATAGAGCACGCCCGCCGCCGCTACGCCGATCATGACCAACGCGCGCAGAACCGGCGAGGGCTCAAAGGGTTCGAACCATGTCGCCGGCCCGAAGGAAAATCCGTGAGCCGCCAGCTTGTCATGAACCGCGCGGAAATACTCCATATTCGTTTCGTAGAGAGTCTTGCCCGGCGCAGGCTTTTCGAAAATCCGCACAAGATCGATGCGGATATTGCGCTCCTCGTCGGTATTGACCCAGCGCTCGATTGCGGTGGGAAGCGCGATTTTTTCCATTTCGTCTTTCGGAATGGAATAAAGACGCGCCGCCCGGTAGTCCATTTTCTTCGCCAGCTCCAAGAGCCCTTCCTGCTTGTAGAACTGAAGCTGCGTCGGCGCCTCGATCAGGCCAAGCGTAAGATCCCGCGCCGCGCATTCCTTTGCCACCGCATCCAGTGCATCCGGGGCGCCAAGCGCCTGCTTGTCGGAAAAAACGATTTCCGAGACACGGATTCCGTCGAGACGGCGGAACATCGCCGCCACGTCCTCGTCCGTCGCTTTGACATAATTCGTGGGACGGGCAATCACGTAAAAACCCGCCTCGTTGACCGCGCGCATCTCGTCCGTCGGCATGCCGAGGTGCAGTTTCTCGAAAGACTTATACTGCGCCTTGACCGCCAGCGCCTCACGCCCGTCCGCGACGAAAGGCCGCACGCGATCTTTGCCGAGCCGTTGGATCAGGTCTTCCTTTACCTCGCGGAAAGTCAGCGGATCGTGGCTCGTCACATAGACCTCGGTGCCGACGATTTCACCGCGCTCGACCATCGCGCGCCATTCCGCACTGGCCAGTGCGCCGCTCTCGTACCGTTCCAGTATCGTAGCGCCCGGCACGGCAGTCGCCTTGCCGGAGAGGTTCATTTTCTTGAATGTGCGCTCATAGACCGCCAGCGACGTAAAGCCCGCTTCCTTCGCGTCGGCGAGCACCTTCGCGGGCGGCAGGCCATCCTGCTCCGCCAATTCCAAAAGCGCCTCGTAGTCGATGGCGAAATCGACGGTCATGTTCCGCTGCTCGACCTCATGACGGCGCACGTTGATCATCAGCGAGGCCACCAGCCCGATGAGAATCACGAGGCAAAGCAGCCGGTTATAGCGAAACTTCATTTATTTTCACCCTTCGTGCTCTTTTTCCTGCCGTCGCCGTATGTCTTGCCCGGATGACGGCTCGCCTTCAGCACGACCTGACCTTCCTCATGGATTGCCTCGTCAAGCTCCACGGGCATATTGAGCCGGTTGAAATCATAGAGGTCGATACGGTCAAAGAAATTCGCGGTCAAATCACGCCCGAAGAAAATTTTCTTGACCTGCACGTTCGTCAGCCGCAGACAAATCTTGTTCTCCTCGATGAAGAACACGCCCTCAATATGGACGTCCGCCTTGCGCCCCATGATTTTCGTGGTCGCGTCCGCCAACACTTTCTCTTTCGTGATCTTGACCTTGGCGTCGTCTATCTCCTTGATATCGCGGTTCAAGAAGTCCGCAAGATTGCCCTCGGTCACGATGCCTGTCAGCGTCAGTACATCCGCGTCCGTAATAGCGAAATTGCTATTCAAGAGTACATCCTGGGGCATCTGCACACACTCACCGTGCAACGATAACTTCTCCGTGGGCAGATTGCCAAGCATTCCGTGCTCCGCCTCGATATCGATATCACCGATATGGCCGATAAGCAGCCTGCACGCGGGGAAAGTCCGCGCGGACACCGTTACCGCGTCGGTCTTCAAGGCCTGTTGCAACTCACGCACCAACGCCTCCGATCCGAGCTTCGGCAAAAGCGCCTCCGCCAGACCGATCAGGAGCAGACACAGCAGCCCGACAATCATCAGGATTTTTTTCACAGGAATTCCTCCATCTTACAGTTGATGGTTCGCTTTCGCAGAGAGGAACGCTTCAATGAACGGATCAAGCTCGCCGTCCATGACCGCCTGCACGTTGCCCGTTTCCTCGCCCGTCCGGTGATCCTTGACCATCGTATAAGGCTGGAACACATAGGAACGAATCTGGCTGCCCCACTCGATCTTCTGCTGCACGCCTTCGAGCTTCGCGCGCTCTTCCTCTTTTTTCTTCTCTTCCAGTTCGAAGAGCTTGGCACGCAGCATCCGGAGGCACACCTCGCGGTTCTGGATCTGTGAGCGCTCGTTCTGGCACTGGACCACGATGCCCGTCGGCATGTGCGTCATGCGAACCGCCGACGAGGTCTTGTTGATGTGCTGACCGCCCGCGCCGCTGGAACGGTATGTATCGACGCGGACTTCGTCCATGTCGATCTCGACTTCCTGCGCGTCCTCCATCTCCGGCATGACGTCGCAAGCCGAAAAGGACGTATGGCGGCGGGCATTGGAATCAAAGGGCGAAATGCGCACAAGACGATGGACGCCCTTTTCCGATTTCAGATATCCGTAAGCGTTATGGCCTTTGATGAACAGCATCACGGATTTCACGCCGGCTTCGTCGCCGGGCTGGAGATCCAGCGTCTCCACGGAAAAGCCGTGCCGCTCCGCCCAGCGCCCGTACATCCGAAGGAGCATCTGGGTCCAATCCTGCGCCTCGGTGCCGCCCGCACCGGCATGGAGCTCGAGATAAGCATTGTTCGCATCATATTCGCCGGAAAGCAGAAGCTCCAGTTCCAGCGAGCGGAGATCGTTGTTCAGCGCGTCATATTCCGCCTTCACGTCCGCCTCGACGGCCTCGTCCTTTTCCTCCATGCCCATTTCCCAGAGCGTCAAAAGGTCGTCGGTCTTCTCGACCAGCGCATTATAGGTGTCCACGCCGCCCTTCAGGTCGGCAAGTTCCTGATTGAGCGCCTGCGCCGCCTCCGCATCGTCCCAAAAATCGGGCGCGCCCATCTTGTATTCTAATTCAGCAATCTTTTCCTCTTTGCGTGCGACGTCAAAGAGATGACCCCATTTCGTCCAGCTTTGCCTTCAAAGCCGTTATTGGAGCCTTCCATTCTTCCAGCACTGACGATTCACTTCCTTATATAGTATGATTGGATTATGCAGCTTTTTTCGTGCCGCCCTTGTTTTCCTCAATATGCTGCCGGATTTCCCGCATGACCTTCTTGAAGCAGTCGCGTTTGGCGCGCATCTCGCTGGCACGGGAGTCGCCGTTCTGCGAAGCGCTGAAAAGATCCACCATCGTGCCGTCCGCTTCCATGACGATCACACGGGCATTCATCGAAGCGCGGATAACCATTCCCGAGAGAAAATTTTGGGAATTTTCGACTACGGGCGTTCCCGTGGTCACGTAAATAATCCGGTTAAGCCCGCTGTATTTCGCGAACTCAATCATTTCATCCTTGCTCATCTTGGTCTGGTCCTCGACAAAGCCCTTGTCGTACCAAAAGAGCGCAAGTTTTTGTTGCAGTTCTTGTCCCAGCTGGTATTCCGCGCCCATCTGCTCGCTGGCCGCTTTCAGGAAATCCGCCGTCGTGAAAT
>CAMVIO010000114.1 GCA_947167555.1 uncultured Selenomonadales bacterium | reverse complement strand
CAACCTTAAAGTTCACAACTTTTTATAAGTTTTCGGTAACGGAGATTGCCGCCAATGCCCGGCTCGTCCGGCAGACCCTCTGCGACACCACGGCTCTTGCGGAGGAGAAAGCCAAGTTGCAGCAGGAACTGGCGGTGCTGGTGGAGATGACGGAAAAAGCCGTCAGAGAGAACGCCCGCATTGCCCAAGACCAAGAGGAGTATCAACGGCACTACAACAGCCGCGTGGAAAGGTACGATGCCGCCAAGGCTCGTTTTGACAAGGTGACGGAAGCCATCTCCGCCAAGGAATCCCAAGCCGAGCGGCTGGCGATGTTCGAGAGGACGCTTGCGGCGCAGGGAGAGTCTGTGGCGGAGTTCGACAGCCAGCTTTGGGCAAGTATGGTGGAGTGTGTCACGGTGGAAGTGAATAGCAGTATGACGGTGGTGTTTCGGGATGGAACGGAGAGGCGGCTGTAAAATCAAAATGTTGTTTGTTCTTTTATCAAACTTGTCATAATCTCCACAAACTCCCTGACGTGCGGCGCAGGCTCTTTGGCATAGAGCAGGCCGTACGGGACGGAGTAATCGCCTCCCCAGTCGCAAGGGAGCGTCACGAGGGAAGGGTGGATTTCCGACCAAATATCGGCGGTAATCATGGGATGCCCCGTGGTGGCTGCATAGTTGAAGATGCTGATGTCATAGGGAGGTACATCGTGGATATGGATTTGCGGGTGCGCGGTTTCAAGCTCATCGCGCAAGCGGTCGATATAAATTGTGTCGCCCCGCTCCACCATGAGGAGCGTCTCGCTGTAGAGGTCGGTCAGCATCAGCCTTTTGCGGCTTGCCAGCGGATGATTGATGGGGACGGCCACCGCCAAGGGAAGCTGGCGTATTTTGAGGGCATTGACTTTATTTTTCCATAATGTGGACGGGAAGAGTCCGGCAATGATGTCGGCGCTTCCCGTTTTTTCAGCAAAAAAATCCTGTTTGTCACTTTTCCCGTCATCAATGGGAACGATAGAGAGCTTGATATGAGGATAACTGCTGCTTACGGCCACCCATAGCTCCACGATGGGGCGGCAGGGATTCATCATAGAACTGCCCAGCCGGATAATGTTCTGCTTGCCTGTCGTGAGTGCCTTGGCAGTAACCAGAGCCTGCTCGGATATATGGATGATGCGGCGGGCATCCCGATAAATGCTCTTGCCGGCCTCTGTAAGCACAATTCCGTGGTTCGTCCGCCGAAACAGCGTCAATTCTAATCTGTCCTCCAAGAGATTGATCTGCTTGATGAGCGCATTGGGGGAGATGAAGAGCTTTTCCGCCGCCTTCGTGAAGCTGCCGCAATCGGCCGCCATCAGAAATGCGTCCAAGTGTTTGTTGTACATCGCAAAGCCTCCTGTATGAACCTTTTGGTTAATGCCATGATAGCAAAAAGCGACTTCCGTTGCAAGAAGATTTGCCATAAAATGAATTTACAGACGGAGGGACATGGCCGTTACGGAAAATGCCCTCCAAAAGCCGTAAATTTTCGAGAGGATTGCAGAGGAGAATATATATGGAATATACCATGCTGAACAATGGCATCAAGATGCCGCTCTTGGGATTTGGCGTTTACATGATGACCGACCCAAAGGAATGCGAGACGAGCGTCCTTCAGGCGCTGGAAACGGGCTATCGGCTGCTCGACACTTCCTCGGCTTATTTCAATGAGGAAGCCGTTGGACGTGCCATCAAGGAAAGCGGCATTCCCCGCGAGGAACTGTTCGTCACGACAAAGCTATGGATACAGGATGCGGGCTATGAAAATGCCAAAGCGGGGTTTGAAACGTCCTTGCAAAAACTGGGGCTTGACTATCTCGACCTCTATCTTATTCACCAGCCTTGCGGAGACTGTTACGGCTCATGGCGGGCCATGACGGAACTGTATCAGGAAGGGTGTATTCGGGCAATCGGCGTGTGCAACTTCGGCAGCGACCGTCTGGTGGATTTCATCATGAACAACGAGCTGCCGCCGGCCGTCAACCAAGTGGAGTTCCATCCCTATTATCAGCAAAAAGCCGCCGAGAAAATCATGCGGGAATACGATGTCCAGATGGAGGCATGGAGCCCATTGGGGCATGGCGGCAAGGGAATCCTTGAAAATGAAACTCTTATTTCCATCGGGAAAAAATACGGGAAAACTCCGGCGCAGGTCATACTGCGCTGGGACGTGGAGCGCGGCATCGTCACGATTCCAAAATCCGTACGCAAGAAACGCATAGAGGAGAATTTCGACATATTCGATTTTCGTCTGACGAAAGAGGAAATCACGGCGATTGACCTGCTGGACAGGAATGATGCCATTGCCGATTTGACGGACGTGGAACTTATCAAAAAGCTGAATCAACTGAAGGTAAGATAAAAAGAAGGGGGCAAACGGATATGTTACAAAAAAATATCAGTAAGGCGGGAAAGAGCCTGATGGCGGGAGTTTTGGCGGCGGGACTCATTTCTGCAGCCGGTGTGGAAGCGGCAGCAAGCGAAGCCGATGTACCCGTGCAGGAAATCACGCAGGCCATCGAGGGCATGGGGCATACGGTGTTTCCCATCGGCAAGGACAATGCGGCCTATGAGCAATATTTTACGGGCAAGAGCTATCTTGCGCCTTTGGCCAGCGGGCAGGGCATCGGGTTGTCGAATGTCACTTTTGCGCCGGGAACCATCAATCATTGGCACATTCACCACAAATCCTGCCAAGTGCTGGTCGGCCTGTCCGGCACTGGCTGGTATCAGATTTGGGGGCAGGAGCCGCAGAAGATGATGCCGGGCGTAACCGTGACCATCCCCGAAGGCGTGAAGCATTGGCACGGGGCGGCGCCGGACAGCTGGTTCCAGCATCTTTCCATCATGCAGGACGGTGCGGGGACGGAGTGGCTGGAGCCGGTGGATGAAGCGGCGTACAGAGCTTTGAAATGACGGAGGATAGGACTATGCGTTTCTATAAGCTTGCAGCTGCGTTGCTGGCGGCAGGAATTTTATCGATGAATTTGACGTTTACGGAGGCGGCAGAAATGGAGCAGAACAATAACGAGAGAAAAGCGGTAAAGGTAGTGCAGACGGCGGGGCGCGATATGTTCGGCGAAATTGCTCCGGAATTTGCCCGGCTCAACGATGATGTCCTGTTCGGCGAGGTCTGGTCGCGGAACGACAAACTTTCCCTGCGTGACCGCTCAATGGTGACGGTGTCAACCTTGGTCGCCAAGGGTATGGACGATAGTTTCGCCTGTCAGTACCAGATGCAGGAAGCCAAGAAGAACGGCGTCACCAGAGATGAAATGGCGGAAATCTTGACCCATCAGGCGTTTTATGCCGGCTGGCCGAATGTGTGGGCGGCGTTTAATTCCATGAAGAAGGCTTATGTGGAGGAGGGAGCAGCAAAATGAGCAGCAAATTTTCTTCCCGCTTAAAGAAAACTTTGGCTGTGGCAGCCGCTGCCGCTTGGTTGCTTGTTCCGGCAGTGCTGCCCAATCAGCAAACGATGGTGTACGCAGCAGAGGCGCAGGCCGTCAGCCAAAACGTATTGGCAAATACCGAAAACGGGCAAGTGCGGGGCTTTGCCAAGGGTGGTGTGCGCTACTGGCGGGGGATTCCCTACGCCAAGCCGCCGGTCGGTGAGCTGCGTTGGCGGCCGCCGGTGAAGGTCGATAACTGGCATGGGGTGCTTGATGCCACCGAATACAAAAGCGAAGCGGCGCAGACGGGTTACTTGGGCGTGTTCGCAACGGCAGGCGGCTCAGAAGATTGCCTGTACCTCAATGTGGCCGTGCCGGAGAAGCAACCCGGCGACCCCAATAAACTTCCCGTCTTTGTCTGGATTCATGGCGGGGCTTTGGTGGTCGGCGCGGGGAGCGATTATGACCCCTCGCTTTTAGCCAAGGAAGGCCGCGCCGTGGTGGTGACGATAAACTATCGGCTCGGTGCGTTCGGCTATTTTGCTCATCCCGCCATTGATGCGGAAGGTCACGCCGCTGTCAATTACGGCGTGATGGATCAGATTGCGGCGCTTGAATGGGTGCAGAGAAATATCGAGAACTTCGGCGGCGATCCCGACAATGTGACGATTTCCGGCGAATCCTCCGGCGGGCAAAGCTCGCAAATCTTGATGGCCAGTCCCAAGGCCAAAGGCTTGTTCAAAAACATCATCGCCATGTCCAGCCCTGTCATGTATGCCAATGGCCATTCGATTTCGCGGGAACAGGCCGAGGAAAAAGGCATCGGCCTGGCTAAGGCGGCAGGATTGGAAAACGCTACAGCCGAGGAGTTGCGCTCCCTTTCCACGGAAGAAATTCTGGCTTTGGAAAACAACTATTTATTGGATGGCATTATCACCCGTGACGGTGAGTATGTGCCGTCAAGCATCGCCGAAGCCTTCAAGAACGGCGAAGTAAACGGCGAACGGCTGGGCATCGGCAATGTGCAAAACGAGGGTTCTTTCTTTGCCGCCCTGACGGAGAGCATTGCCGGGAAAAATATGGACGAGGCCGCCTATCGAGCTAATCTCGAGGCTTTGGAGAAACAGTACGCCATTCCCGGCTTTGCGGACAAAGTGATGGCCGAGTATCCCTCAGAGGCTTACGGCAGTCCCGCCGAGGCGTATGCACAGGTCATCACGGACAGCTGGTTTGCTGCGCCGATTTATCGGATTGCCGATTCGCTCGACAGCAAGCTAAAAGTCTATTACTACGAGTTTAGCGACCCGCAGTGTCCCAAGTATGTTGCGACCGATTTTGAGCAGGGAACGGCGCATACTTACGAGCTGCCGTATCTTTTCCCCGGCTTTCACGGTTCTTCAGACATCGGCACCGAACTCACGCCCAAGCAGCAGAAGGTCGCCAAGCAGATGGCGAAAATCTGGACGGGCATGTCCAAAGTGGACGAGCAGGGAATATGGAAGCGTTTTGACGGCGACCATGCCCGTTATTTGAAACTTGGCCAAGGGAAGCCGCAGATGGCGGATATGAAGGAATACAAGCAGCGCCACCATTTCGCTTTCTGGCAAAATATCAATATGTACTAAAGGAAAAGGAACAAAAATGGACGAAGTACGGATTGATTTGCGAAAGATAGGAGAAGATGAGCGCCAAAAACGTGAACAGCAGGAGCGGCTTCTTTTCCGGCTGAATCACACATTTTATCTCGATCCGGGATACAAGGAGCTTATGAGGGAATTGTTTGCCGGGAAAATCGGCGAAAATTCATTCGTCAAAGCACCGCTTTCGGGCGCAGAGCTTTCCAACATCTCCATCGGCAACGGGGTATATGTCAACAGCAATTTATTGGCCATGGCCAGAGGCGGGATTGTCATTGAAGATGATGTGCAGATTGCCGCCAATGTCCAGCTGATAACGAATAACCACGATTTATACGACCGGCAAGTTTTGACCTGCCAACCGATTGTGTTGAAAAAAGGGGCATGGATTGGCGCGGGAGTCACCATCCTTCCCGGCATTACCATCGGCAAATACGCAGTTATCGGCGCAGCCTCGGTCGTAACGCATGATGTGGGGAACTATGAAGTCGTGGTGGGCAATCCTGCCAAATGTATCAAGCGGTTAGAGCCTGAAAAATTTGAAGTATAAGGAGGCAGTACGATGAAGCCTCATACATATCGGCTCGTCTTTGCCGCACTTTTGCTGACTATGTTGGCCGTTTTCGGCATCGCTTTTACGGCAGATTCCGAGCCGCAAAATTCCTCGTTGAAAACGGACGGCATTGGAGACGCGAAATTAGCGGAGGAAAAAATGATGAGCAAGGAGGAGAGAATTGTGAGCAAGGATAAGAAGATTTTGGTCGTCTGCTATTCCTTTTCCCGTGGCAACACCAGGAAAATCGCCAAACAGTTGCAAACGGTTCTTGATGCCGATTATGCAGAAATCGAGCCGACCCATCCTTATCCGCCCTATGGCGGCTGGAACAGCGAAGTGACCGAGCAGGGGAAGCGGGAGGTGGCGGCCGGCTTTATGCCGGAAATCAAGCCCCTTGCGGTGAATATCGCCGATTATGACATCATCGCCGTGGGAACGCCGACCTGGTGGTTTACCATGGCGCCTCCCATGCACACTTTCCTGAAATCGCAGGACTGGACGGGCAAGACGGTCATTCCCTTTATGACGCACGGCGGCTGGCCGGGGCATGTAATCACGGACATCAAGGAATACTGCGCCGGGGCAAAATTTGCCGCCGATATGGAAATACAGTTTGATTCGGAGGGCGGCGACCATATGCTGACTTCCCAAGCGGACATCGACGCATGGCTTGAGGGATTGAGGAAAGAACTGCGATAAGATATACTCATTGATAGGAGAGGACTGTTTTTCATGAAATACACGAAACTGGGAAATTCGGATTTGCACGTCTCCCGTATTTGCCTGGGCTGCATGGGCTTTGGCGATGCCAAGACGGGGCAGCACAGTTGGACGGTGGACGAAGCCACTATTGCAACTTTTGGGAAAAAGAAATATAATCTTTCGGAGAAGTTTTCGTTTCCTTTCTGCTATTCAAACTTGCGCTCAGCCTGTAAAGGCTGTGGCTACAATAGGTGGTGCTTCATCTCCACCATCGAAAAGCACAATTTTTACAGGTTTGTAACAGTTTAAAAAAGCGCGTGGTTATCGTA
>CAMVIO010000113.1 GCA_947167555.1 uncultured Selenomonadales bacterium | reverse complement strand
CGAACTGGCGAACCGCCAACATTTGAATACGACGCTTTCCCTCGGATTGGATGAGGAAACCATAAAAAAGCGCACGGCGGGAAGCACGCTCTCGGCGGGCGCGTCCTCCGGCGGCTCGGTGGACAATGTGGGCGTCGTCGTGACGATGGCTTCCCATGCCGCCGTGGGCGCGGGCGTGGCGGTGACCCAGACCGGCGCCGATATAAAAGCGACGATGAAGGACAGCCGCCAGACGGTGGGCGGCGGTTTTTCGCTGACCGCCGATACGAAGGACACGATTGTGGACGCGGCGGCAGGCGTTAATGTCGCCGTCAGCGAGGAATTGGGCAATGCCGCCGTCAGCGGCTCGGTGGCCGTGAACCGGCTGACGGGCGAAACAAAAGCGGAAATTTCCGGCGCGTCCGAATTGAAGACCGAAGGCAACGCGGTCGTTGCCGCGCAAAGCGACGCCTCCATCGACAATTTCGCAGGGACGCTCAGCGTCGGAGGCGTGGGCGCGGCGGTGGGCCTTTCCGTTTCCGTCAATGACATCGACACGGACACACGCTCCCTCGTCAGCGGCGGAGAAGCCTCCATTTCGGCGGGCATGAGCCCCGCTTCGGCGGCGTCCCTTGCAAATTGGGTGGACAACGATCAGATTCTTAACGATTTCGTGAACACGACGGACACGAACAAGCCCTCCGAGACGTTGGAGCGCTCGTCGAAGGATTACTACGGCGCGGTGGTCTCCGCCTCCAGCACCGAGAAAATCAATTCGTGGCTCGGCAATATCGGAGGCGCGGGCAAAGGCGGCGCGGTGGACGGCGCGGTGAACGTGAACACGATTTCCGGCGAGACGAAAGCGGAGGCGGACGCCGCTTCCATCAGCGGAAAAGAGGTCAGCGTCATCGCCCATGACTACGCGAACAATGCCGCTTTCACCGGCTCGATTACGGCAGCGGGCATCGGGGCCAGCGTGGGCATCGGCGTGAACGTAACGAAAACCGACCGGGATACAACAGCGGATTTGACGAACAGCAAAGACGGAGTGAAAGCCGACATCAGCGCGGAAGGCGTTGCGGTGGAGGCGGTGCAGAAGCACGGCCTTGCCGGCATGGATCTCGGCGTGACCGGTACGCTCGAAGGCGCTACTGTCGGCAACGTGGATGACATCGCGACGCTCTCGGGCAAAACGGCGGCGGCGCTCAAAAACGCCAACCTGCGCCTTTCGGGCGGCGACCTTGCCGTCACGGCGGAGCATGTGACTTATCTTCACTCGTTCGGCCTCACGGCGGCGTTTGTCGGAGAGGGCGGCGCCGTCGGCGTCGGCGTGACCGTCGTCAAGGACGGGAGCGAGGCGGACGCGTCTTTCCAAAACAGCACGGCGACATTTGCCGAGACGGGCAAGACGGCGGTCAAGGTCAGCGCGAAAAACGACGTGGAAGATAGTTACCAGCTTTATACCCTGAGCGGCGACGGCATAGGCGGCAGCGCCGCCGTCACGGTCAGCGTCGGCAATACGGAGAGCAAAACGAACGCGGCGATGGACGGCGTAACCCTCGGCGATGCGGATAGCCGCGCGAAAAGCGTCTCCGTCACGGCGGAAAACAAGATGACCGTCAAGCAGCAGGAATGGACCGGCAGCGTCGGCGGCTGCGGCGGCAGCGCGGGCGTCGGCGTGAACGTCGCCACCGTGGACAGCACGGTCGGCGCAACGATGGAAAACAGCGCCGCTTATTCCGCCAGCGACGTGACCGTGGACGCGAAGGACGTCCGGGACGTGACGTCGCTGAACGGCAGCACCCTCGCGGGCATCGGCGAGATCGGCGCGAATGTCTCCGTCCTCACGGTGGGGCAGGAAGTGGACGAGACGAGCTACAGCACCTCCTACCAATGGAAGGACGAGGACGGCAATACAAAGACCACCACCATCAACGCGAAGGAGGACGCCGGAGCGAACATTTCCGGCGCGTACAGCAAGGCGGCGTCCGTGATTTCAGACGGAAAAGACGCTTCGGCAAATACCTTCGGCTGGAGCGGCGGCGCGGTAGATGTAGCCTTGGGAAAAGGCGGGGCAGGCTCCGCTGTCACAGCAAAGGTAAACGGTTCGACCGTCGCTTCCGGCGGCAATATCAAAGTGGCGAGCGCGGAACAGACCGACGTGGAGGCGAAGCAGTACGCGATCGGCGGAGGAGTCGCCATCATCACGGGCAGCGTCGCCGTAGCGGACACGACGCGGAACGCAAAGACCGACATCCTTTCGAGCACGCTTTCCGCCGGAGGCAATATCGAGCTGTCTGCGGATGTTTCCGGCACCACGGATTTGAAAACCGTGCAGGGCGACGGCGGCGCCATCACAATCAACGGCGCGTTCTCCTTCAGCGAAGCGTCGGGAGAGAACCGCCTTTCCGTTTCGGACAGCACGCTGGACGCGGACCACATGGTGCATATCGCGGCGAAGGACAGCTCGGAAACGTCGCTTTCGGCAACGACCGGCAGCGGCGCCGTGGGCGCGGTCGTCGGCGTGCAGGTGGCGCATGGCTCTATGGCCGGCGACACCTCCGTCGTCATGAGCGGCACGACCGTCAGCGCCTCCGGCAAGACGGACGGCTATACGTCCATGGACGGTAGCGGCAACATTGAGGCTTGGGACAAAAATATCACCATCGCGGCGGAAAACGCCCCGACCCTTTCCACAAAACTCAAGAGCGGCGAGGGCGCGGCGGGCGTTTCCGTCACCGTTGCCGTTTCCAAGATCCAGGCGGGCGACGAAGATGACGCCCTCAATACCTCCGTCTCCATCGACGGGAGCACGAAGCTCCTGTCCACGCACGCCGAGGACGGGCAGGACGAAGAAAAAACGAACGACGCGAAGGCAAAGGACGCCATTTCGATTTCCGCAAAGGCGAATATCAAGCAGGACGCGGACATGGACGCGGTGGACGCGGCGGGGGGCGCCGCCGTCGGCGTCAACTACGGCGGCGCTGCGGTGAACAGCCATGTTTCCGTTGCGCTTGGGGACGGCGCGGCCTATACGGCGGAGAAGCTCTCCGTCTCCGGCGAGACGGCGCTTTCGCAGGACATCGACGCTCATGGCGTGGACGGCGCGGCGGGCGTGGGCGTCGCCAACAACGCCGTGAAAGCGGACAATACGCTCCGGACGACCGTCGAACTCGGCGGCGCGTCTTCTTCGTCGCGCCTCGCTGCGGCGGACATTGCGGCCAAGAGCGGCGTCAATACGACGCTTTCCGCCCAAAGCTACGGCGGCTCGATTCTGAACGTCGCCGCCGCCGAAGCGGACAATATGCTGGAAAACATCACGAAAGCGAACGTTTCCGGCAAATGGAGCACCACGGGCGGGGATTTTTCCGTGTCCGCGACGAACGATGAAACGCTGGGCGTGACGGTGGACACCACGGACGCCGCCATTCTCGACGCCAGCGGAGGCTCGGTTGACAGCGAGACAAGCCACACGGCACAGGTCAATCTGAAAAACGCCGTAATTACGACTGCGGGGCAGCAGAAATACGCGGCGAACAACAATTTCAACGACAAGATCGAACTCGACGCCAGCGGCTACGGCGGCGTGGCTGTCGGCGCTTCCGACCTCCGGCAGGATCATAGCTATGCGGCAAACGTGAACCTTGAAAGCGCAACGCTTGACGCGGACGGCTCCGTTATCGCCTCGGCGTCTTCCACTGGCTCCATCGGGACGGTGAACAACGTGGAGGCGGCGGGCATCGTGGACGCCACGGCGGCCAACAGCAAATTCAAAACGACCTATGGCAACACGGTCAAGGCGACCGATGCGACCATCAAGACAAAATATGACGTGGATTCCGGCGACGACGCGGACATCCTTTTCGCCGCGTGGGACGACACCGAGCTTTCCTATGAAACCTACGGCGACAGCCAGGGCGGCATCATGGGCGTTGCGAACGCCATCGGCGAAAACACGCTCGTCCGTGCCAATACGGTGGAAATCGGCGGCGCGTCCGCGCTCGAAAGCGAGGGCGGGATGAAGCTCTATGCCAGCCGCGATACCTCGGGAAATGACGCGGACCTTGATTTCAAGCTCATCACCGAGTCCATCAACCATAACGTTGTTCCGCTGGAGCTGAAGGCGTCCATGGACAATACCATGACCCAGACGAATACCGTTGCTGTCAGCAACGGAGCCAAGGCGGAAAGCGTCGGCGACGCGAAGCTGGCGGCGGATACCGGCTACGCGAAGCTCACGATGTACACGGACGCTTACAATCTTTGGGCGAGCAACGAAGACAACGGCACATCCGACGGCCCCGGCATCGTGACGACGCAGGACGGGACGCTCAAAGACTACGAATCGGAAGCTAACAGCGTGAAAATCGACGGCACGCTGACGGCGGGCGTCCACGCCGAGGCGGAGGCGGCCATCTCCGGCGAAGTGACGGTAACGCAGGCAACGGACGCGCAAGGGAACCCTACGGGAAGTCCCACCTACGACACCAGCGGCATCACGGTGTCCGTCACCAAGGGCGGCGACTGGCTGAAGGCCGAGGACTTCACCATCGGCACGGTCACGCGGGAAAATCCCTATTACGAGCGCTACGAGGAACTTCGGAAGCTCATGGGCGAGTATGCGGGCATGCCGCAGTACGACGATTACAAGGCCGAGCTGGAAAGCCTGTATGAGACGATGGAAAAGGCGGGATACGCGCACAAGGGCGAAACATCCTATCTGGTCTTTCAGACGGTGACAGCGCCCGCCGTGGAGACGCCGGATTTTTCCGTCTCCGGCGGCAACATCTACGTGGACGCGGGCAGCCTCACGGTGAACGGCACGCTCCATGCCAAGGGCGACCCCTCCATCAAGCTGACGAACAGTGCCCTGATCGACCTCGACGTGAACGACGCCGTGATCCAAAAAAACGGCGGCAACGTCTATTTCAACAACACCGGCGTGTCCGCCGGATCGGAGATTTCCGGGCTGTCCGGCGCGGCGAATATCCATGCGGACGGCTCAGATGACAGCGTGACGCCCTCCATCGTGATTGAGAGCAACGCCGCTCGGGACAGCGCAAAGAAGCTGCGAGCCGACATCAATGTCAACGACTCCGTCGTGAACGAGGCGGGCAGCGTCGCCATCGAGAACAAGCATTTTGATATCCACATCGGCGCGGACGCGAACGTCGTCGGCGAAACCGTCCGATTGGCGGCGGAAAACGGCAGCGTTTACCAAGTCAACCCCAAGGGTACCGTCCTCGTGGGCAGCAACCCGATCCAGCAGTGGATGGTAAGCGACGAAGTCTTTGAAAAGATTGTGAAGGCACTGCACGAAGACATAGCAAACGATGGAAACGGAACTACGCAAGTCAAAAACTCCTTCGCGAACTATACGCAGTGGCGGAAGTACTTGATTTCCTGCGGCGTCAGCGCGGACGATATTCCCGCGTCGCAGCCGGGCGCGGACGATAGCAAGGGCATCCTTGCGGGAGAATCCGTCTATATTTTGGCGAACAGCGTCAATCTCGGCGGCCTCGTGCAGGCGGGCTACGGCGACCGGCGAGCCGTGCGGGCCCAGCACGCGGCCGTAGAGCTCGGCGTTGGCGTCGAAGTGCCGCAGGTAGGCGACGAGCGCCTGCGGCGGCTCCTCGAGCAGCTCGAGCAGCGCCGGCAGCTCGGCGCGGACAGCCCGGCGGGGGAGGGCAACCTCGAGAGCACGTGGAAGCAGAAGGGAAGCAAGGTGCTGACGGACGCCGAAGTCATGTCCAATAGCGCCTATCTCGTCAACGAGGATGCGGCGGGGGCAAAGTACGACAGCGGCAAAAGGGAGTGGGTCTATACCCCCGGCATCTATTACAATCCTTCCACCAAAAAACTTTTGGTGGAGAACGTCTCCGCCTCGGGCGGCAATATCTATATCGAAGGCCGCGTGTCGAATACCGGCGGCGGTCGGCTCCTCGCGGCGGACGGCGCGTCGAATGTCACGGTGGATACATCGGAGGTCAGCCGCGATGTCGTGGCGTACGGCGCGGACAGCACCGGCGGCGAAGGCTTCATCCAGATCAAGGACAAGCTGCAGGGCGATGACGCCCATGACGCCAAAGTGTTCGAGTATCGGCAAGGGAAGAACCGCTCCTATCTGGAAGGCGAGGAACCCGGGGCTTGGCAAAGCGGCTCCGCGGATTTCACCCCCAAGGACAATCTGACCTATACATGGACGGCAGGCTACGGCGAGACAAAGGTGGTGTCGAAATCCTACACGGAAAAGGAGTACCTTTGGGGGCTCATTGAGTATAATTCGGCGGACGAGATTGAGAGCGAGCACAGCGAGGATATCGAAATCGAAGACACCAAGGTTTACGACAATGAGGCGCTGGACAGCGGCAGCTATCTGAAAGTGCGGGACGACGGCCCAGAGTCCCTCTTCCGAATCCAAATTGACTATACGCAGGACAAGACCGCCAAGAGCGACGTGACGGAGCATACGGAAGAAACATGGGGCTGGGGCGACTGCTACAAGCGGGTCAAGTACACATGGGACGAGACGACGCGCACCGGCTCCACCATGACCTTCAGCGCCAGCGGCAAGAATACGGTCAAAATCGGGCTCCTTGACGGCGGCGCCCGCGATCCCCCCATCACCACGCCCAGCGGCATCACGCGCGTAAATGCGAAGATACTTGAGATCCATCCCCATAAGATCTGGCAGGGAAAAAATGGGAGATAC
>CAMVIO010000112.1 GCA_947167555.1 uncultured Selenomonadales bacterium | reverse complement strand
CCTGCTCATTACGAATAGTCTGAGCAGGTATTTTATACCTATTTTTCGCGAAAAACCAAAATTTAACATTTAAACTCCCCTTGATTTTACGGCCTTTCTTAAAATCTTGAAAATCTAAAATCATTACAAAAAAATAAAAAAGGCAGGGAAATAGGCAGGGGAAAATTATGTTTTTGCCTCTTATGTAAAGCGACGACAGACGCGGAACATAGGAGGCTGTCGCTCTCCCGAAGCACGATTGTCGATGATTTCCAATCTTTGGCAATGGTGCGAGGGGCACTTGCTTCTTCATGCGGTAAAACAAAAAAGCTCCCTTGCGGGGGCTTTTTTGTTTTGTCCATCGCTGGTCAGGCCACGGACTTTAGCTTGCGCTATATGTCTGAATTGAGTATAGCACAATCATAAAAAAAATGCTATATTATTTTTTGGCTCCCTCCTGAAAGGAGGTGATCAGTTTGCGCTATATGTTGGTACGCTTCGCCTTTGCGGTTCTCGCGGGCGTTGTCGCGAATGCCGTTTGGCACTTGCTGACGGGTTGAGCCGCCGCCAGTAAACACCTCGATGACTTGGTCAGTCATGCAGAGGGAGGCGAAAGCCGGAAAAGCCGTCCTTCGGGGCGGTTTTTCTTTATGCGGCGAACGGAGGGCGAGGGTTCCGGCCTCTGGCCGGGTTCGTCGCCCGTAGTACGCCGCTCCCGCGCCCGCTGGCGCGGATATTTCTTACATCACACGGACGCGGCCCTGCTCCGGCTGCGCCGTTTGCTTGCTTGCTTCCATTCCGGCTTTTATTCCCGTTTCTGCTGCGTTTTTCACCATTCCCGCCGCCATATCTATAGGCTTTATGGCAATGGATGCGATTTCAGCTGCTACCGCTGCCATTTTTGCGGCGGCTTCCAAGATAGGTTTAATAATCGGAATCGGCGGGACAAGTGCTGCCACACTCTCAACGGCCTTGCCCGCCGCTTTTCCTGCCGCCGCTGCCGGTTGTGCTGCAGCGGTCATTTTTATCGTGGGCGTTGTTCCGACGGCGCGGATCGGCGTGGCCGGCTTTGCAAAAGAAAAATCCTTCGCGGTCAGCTTCTTCGCGAAATTCTGCACCTGCGCGCCCACTTTTTCCTTGCTGTCGCAATATATGGAGACTTTGCTTTTGGCGCGGGAAATGTCCACATAATAGGAGTTTCGCGAGTTTAACGCTTTATCGGCGCTGTTCATGTTCACGATCACGCGCTTCACCGTCGCGCCCTGGCTCTTGTGTGTCGTGACGGCGTAAGCGTGATCTATGCGGTTATACTGCTTTATGTCAATACTGACGGTCTTTCTTTCGCCAATATTGACGCGGAAATTGTCGCCCCTGATCTTCTCGATCGTTCCTTGTGTCCCGTTCCGCACTCCGGCCTTTATATCGTTCTTCAGGAATACGATCTTGTCCCCGGCTGCAAAGTTTTTTGACTGCGGCAGTGCGCCTTTCCGCGTCTCCACGGCATATGTTTTTCCCTCCTCGATCTTTCCGGCCTTGACCAGCTCCTTCCGGATCGCGTCGTTGATCCGCTGCCTGTCCACATTTTTCGCCGAAATTATCAGCGTCTCGGCGCGTTCTGCGTCGCTCATGCTCATATACTCTTTGACGATGGCCGACGTTCTTCCCTTCGGCGTCTTGATCTCGTGAACGGCGCCGCCGTTGGACAAAATTTCAAGGCTCTTCGACGGATCGCCGGAAACGGATTCTTTGACGGCCTGCAAGAGTTCCGGCGCTTCGGCCTGTCTGCGTATGTCGGTAAGTTCGGCGGTCTGGATCGCGCCGCGCTGGATCGCGTCGCCGAAAAAATTGCCCGTTCCCACCGGGGGAAGCTGTCGATCGTCGCCGACAAGAACGATCTTTATATCTGCGCCCGCCGCGCGTTGCGCGTCGGCCATTTTGAAAAACTCGCTCATGCTGTTGTTGTCGACCATACCCGCCTCATCAACGAAATAAACGCGCGGTTTTGCCGGGGCTTGGATGTTTTCAAAGTTCCAGCTTCTCTTTGCTTCGTAGTCTTGCCCCGGCTCCGCGTTCCCGGCGCTCCTCTCGGCTTCGTTCATGATCTTCTGCATCGTCCCGCAACGGGTCTCGCCCTCCGGCGTTTTTCCTTCCATGTTCGCGTCCTCGGCAAGCTCCTTCGCGGCTTGCCCGGAAGGAGCTGCGCCCATTACCTCATAACCGTTTCTTTCCAGCACTTCCCGCGCCGCATTTAACGAAAAGCTCTTTCCCACTCCGGCAAGGCCGCGCACGGCAACAACATTATCCGGGCTTTCCGCAATATGCGCGACAAGATTTTCTTGCTGCTCCGTCAGCTCCCAGCCGTTTTCCCGGCAAACTTCCTCGCATGTCGCCGCCGTCGTCTTGTGATCCAACGCGGCGGAAAACTGCCCGCGTCCCTTGGCCACGCTCTCGTATAACCCGCTTTCCTGCTCGTAGTTCCGCACGGTCGAAAAATACTCCATCGACTCCTTTCCGTCCGTCGTCTTCAGCTCGCCTCGCAGAAGCTCCTTGTCTTCGTTTATCAGCTCCCGCGCCCGTTCCCGTGTCATGCCGCAATCGACGCCCCGCGCGGTGATCTCTTCCTCGAATTGCTTTTCTGTCCAGGCGTAATTATTTTCTTCGAGTGCCGTCACGGCTTCAGAATAGGCCGCGCGCTGCGCCGCTTCCATATTCGTCTCCGGCAACGGTTCAGTTGATCGCTCCGCAAGCGGTCGGTCGCCCCACGCCTCGCGCCATTCCTCGCGCAAGGCGTTTTCGTCCAAATCGTGGCGTTTTGCGCCCCGCGTTGCGAGGGTCGCGCTTTGCGCGGCTTCCGCGCCGGAAACGCCGCGTGCCTCCATCTCCGCAAGGATTTCCACCCGACGCGTTGAAAAAACGTCTAAATCGGCCTTGTTTTCCATTCCGGCCAGCTCGAAAAATCCCTTCTCCCGATCCGTGATCGTGATCTCGTAACCCCGCGCCCGTAAATTTTCGGCAAGTCGCGCCCGATATTCTGCGCCATAGGTTTTTTGACGTTGGAAAAGCTCGCTGCCGTCGATCGCATACAATTTCCCGTTGTATTCGGTATTATTCATGAAAACCGCGTGCGTATGGAGCTGCGGATCGCAGTTCCGGGAAAGATTATGCTCGAATTTTGCGATCGCCGCGTTTCCCGTCTGATGCCGTGTAATCTGGCCATTTTGCTTCGTCCGTGTGAAAACGGCGTCGCGTTCCATATCCTTCAGCGTGTCCCGGACGGCTTCCCGGTGCGCCTCGATCATGTCCTGGCGCTGCTGCTCGTCCCCAAGCTGCGAAACGATAGAAACGCTTTTCGGGGCCGAAAACGTGCAATCGTAAGCAACACATTTCGTCGACCTGGCTTCAAGGACGGTCTGAAAATCCTCTGCTTTGACGGCTGCGCCGTCCTGCAAGCCCAACTTATCGCAAAGCTCGCCCTGCCACTCGTCCGCCGCCGATTGATCGCGGGTGTAGTAGTTCTCCTTCGCCTCGGTGAAATAACTTCCGGCCATGGACGCGCCGCACGCTTGAACGCTAAGCATGATATTACCTCCCCTACAACAAATAATTGCTCTCGTCGGCGGCCTCTTGTGCAGACTCTTGTTTTTTCTCCCAGGCTTGAAGAATTTGTAACTTTTTTTCGTCCTCGGCCCGTCTCGCTTCGGCTTCCTCATCCTTGCGCTCTCGTTCCATCTCTGCATATTCCCGCGCCGAGACAGTCTTTTCTTGGATCGGCGCAAACTCGATCCCGCGCTTTTCGCCCGCGAACGGTGCGAATTTCAGCTTGGCCACCGCGCTTCCGGCTGCCGGGTGAATCACAACGGCGTTACCTGTTTTCAGCGTCTGCAGCTCTCCTGACAGGAACGCCGATTCGACCACGATTTGCTTTGTTTTGGTTTCGCCCGCACGACCGTCGATGCGGCCCAAAACGGTTGAAGCGTTTTCGTTCCTGGCGCGCGAGGTGCGCTCTTTTTCCGTCGATCCAACGGTCCGGGATAGATATTCCGCGTCGTTGGCTTCGATTGTCCTGAAAATGACCTTGGTCTTTGTGTTGCCGAGAAGGTTTTTCGCGTTCCGTTCTCCATACACATCGAAAATCTTTTGCAGCGTTTGCGTCGCAATGATGACGGCCACACCCTTGCTGCGAGCTTCGTTTACTAAGAAGTGCAGCGTGGTCATGGCCGGATATGCTGCCAATTCGTCGACCACGAAAAGATATTTTACGCCGCCTTCATTTTCGTTGTCTACCTCATGAATTTCGCGCCCGACGAGGTCAACAAGCAGGGAAAGAATTGGAATAAACACCTTATCGTTCTTTCCCGCTGCCGACAAAAATAAATTGCCCTTTCCTTCTTGAATCCATTTTCGGATCGAGAAATCTCCATCGCCGCAAACCGAAAACATTTGAACGCCGTTCTGGGCCGCCGCCAAAATTGATCCTCCCGTCGTTGCATTAGAAGCAACGACTTTTCCCACGTCAAGCCCCGGCGTCAAATCCTTAATAACTTTAACGATTTCTGACCAGTCTTGATTACAGAAATTGACAAGCTCTTGGTTCTTAAGTTTTCCCGTCTTGATACAGGAAACAACTGCAGAACAAAAAACTTTCGCTGCCGATTCCTGCCAAAACGGATCGCCAGTCTTCGGCGGCGGGAAAAGAATATCTGCGATTGCCAAAATATCAGCAGGTACTTTTTCCATTTCTTCAGGCACGTCCAGCTCATTAAACAGGCTCCATTTCACACTCCGCGCGTCGAACGGATTGAAAAGAATATCCCCCTCGCGCCCAAAGTTCGCGTAAAACTCGCCTTTGCGGTCCACGATGATGCAGCGTGTATCCGGCGATTTGTTGGCAAAAAAAGACGAGAGAAACGCAAGCAAGAACTGGCTCTTGCCCGATCCCGAGGCACCAAAAATCGACATATGTTCACGTAACATTTTGCCCGAAAACGCCAACGCCCCGCCGTCCGTCTCGACGGCTGCGGCGGGGTCGGGAGTCGCCTTTTCGACCGCTTTGCAAAAGGTTTTTGGATCGACCCGGATCACGCCGCGCAAAGGAATGTCTTCGCGCTTTGCCACGGCGTCCGGCAACATTGTCGATGCTTTGTACCACTTAAACGCGGCACACGCGCCAAAAGAGGAAAGGAGATACCACGGGAACACTTTGTAAAAAAAACTTCGATGCCCCTCGCCGTCCAGGTCCAAAATACCATGATACAAACGAACCCTGACTTCACTCGCGAAGTCAGGAACTTCCTGCAAAATCTGCGCTTGGAACTCGCCTGGCAACGAGAAGGTAAACCAGTCGAAATCCGCAAAATCCGCGACGCGGGAAACGGCGTATTTTATCAGCGTTTCCGGCTCGGGTTTCGGTTGCCGGAAAACCCATTTCGACACCCCCACCGCAACCAAATAGTATAAAAAAATGGCCGTTGCAAACGGCACGACAAAATAAAACCAAAACGCTTTTTTCTCTTTGTCCATCGTTTCCGCTCCCTTCAGATTTTCGCCCCGGCTTTCTCCGCCATTTCCCGGATAATTTTAGCCGCATCCGGGTTATGTTCGCCCCAAAATCTTGCCAAAATCGAGATACTGACACGCTGGAGAGCGGCGATTTCTTCAAGCCGCGCGTCGTCGATTTTCGGCGACGCGACGCTTCCGAAAATTCGCTGCCGTAGAAAATCCGAAATCGTCCTTCCTTCCCGCGTCGCCGCGTCCCGAATGGCTTGATCTTCGTCCGCCGAAACAGTAACCATGAGCTTCACATTTATACCCCCTTGAAAATTTGAACCTTGGAAACCAACGGAATCCGTGAAAATATTGGCTTTTGGCGGGCGCGGGTTCGTTTTTGGAATCCGTGGTGGAATACAACGGAATCCGCGCCGCCACTACCTTTTAAGCACTTCGCGAAGTGCAGGGGTGTGACAAATTTTTTCAGCAAAGAAAAAATTTGGTAAGAAACATTAGCCTGCACCTTTTTTGTCACATTTGCCATCCAAAAAAACCATGATCTCTTCCCACGTCGTTTTACCCGTTAAACGCTGCATCTCTTGCCCGATCCGCTCGCGCTCGGCTCGTTCGGCCTCGCGCAATTCGCTCTTTAGTGCGGCGATTTGTGCTTTAATGTCATCCGGCGACTTTTGCTTTTTGCCCACACTTCTGCGCCTCCTTTTCTACCCACTCTTCCACCGCTCTTTTGACATCATGGCGACTTTTTTCCCCGGCACTTATTGCCGAAACATGATTTGTATACATACCATCAATTTTGATTTCTGTCGCAACGCCGTTTTTATTAAATTCAAAAAAACAAGCGCCTTGTCTGCCGTGGCCTTGGCAAGTTCGGCTGCGTACATTGTGCGTAGCTTTCTGTTTTTTAGCTCGTAACGGGTAAAATCTAAATCTTCTTTGATGCTTCTCCTAATATCCTCGAAAAAATCATTTTCGGCATTTGCGCCGTCCAACGCGATAGTAAGACCCCTGATTATCCTTTCAATCGGGGACTCCGGTTTGTCAAAATCACAATTTCTTTCCGTCGCTTTTCTCATCATTTGAAAAACCTCCTCAACCTCGCCCAAAATCCTTCCCGCTGCAGTTTCGGGTCGATCGCCACGAGCAAGTGGCCGACAAAGTCCGGCTCCCTCTCGTCCCACTCCCCGCGAACACGCCCGTTTTCGTCCAGCACTCGAACGCGCTCCCCGGCCATGACCACACGATACCCCGCCGCGTGGGGGTATCGTGCCGAAAGCTCGTTCTGCACCCAGTCCGTCCAAACTTTCACTGCTTCGGCTTCAGA
>CAMVIO010000111.1 GCA_947167555.1 uncultured Selenomonadales bacterium | reverse complement strand
GCAGGATGAAATATATTACTTTGAAATTATATCATTCTTGCGTCGAAAGGTCTATCTTTTCCCCGGCTTCATTCCCCTTTGGCTGACGGAGGGACTGATTTGACATCCACCGCTATTAAAATAACAATGTGTCTATGATTTGCGAGATAAATCATATATAATATAATTAAATATGAATATAAAAATGATTTGAAGACTTGTGTGCAGTATAAAGACAGGCCGAAAGGAAAGACCGTAATGTTAGAAAAATTGAAACAGCGCTTCCAGGGAGGCGGAGCCAAGAACTTCAATTTTGAGCATCTTCTGGCGTTTTCTTTATTGGTCGTGTTTTTTGTGGGCGTTATCCTGTTTTACCACACGATGCTCTTTCGCGAGAAACGGGAAAACCTCATCAGGACCGGCCAGGCGACCGTCATGCAGTCGACGTATCATTTGCGTGAATATTTTTCCACCTGTATCGACGTCGTCAAGCTCACATCCTATTCGGTGGAGGAGATGATGGCGGAAGGCCGCTCGAACAAAGAGATTCTGGACTATCTGGTGGGGCAGTCCGTAACGGTTCCGCAGGCTGTTTTCAAGAGCACGACAGGGGTTTACGGCTATGTCAGGGACGAGTTCATGGACGGCACGCAATGGGTGCCTGTCGAGTGGTTTGTGCCCACGGAGCGTCCCTGGTTTATCCAGGCGACGGCAAGCGGCGGCGATATCGTCATTGTCGATCCTTACGTTGACGCTCATACGGGAACCGTCATGATGACCATCGCGAAACAGCTCTCGGACGGCAAAAGCGTGGTTGCGATGGACTTGGCGATGAACCGGGTGCAGGCGATTACCGAGGAAGCCGTGGCATCCGGACACTCCGACTGCGAAATCATCCTGGATGGGCGCAATACGGTAGTGGCTCACTCGGATCGGGGCGGGACAGGCAAAAACTACGACAACGAACACGGCAATTTCGGGGCACTGCTTTTGGAGAAGGCCATGGGCGCCGACGACGATTATTTTGAGATGAAGTACGAGGGCGCGCATTACATTGTCTACGTCGAAAAACTCGAGAACGGCTGGCGCTGCCTGTCCGTGAAGGACGCCACCGGCGTATTCACGCCGCTGCGGGAGATTCTAACCTTCACCGTTTTTGTGGTGCTCTTTGTCATTGTGGTTCTCAGTTATATCATGGGCGATTCCAACCGGCGGTACCAGATGTCGGAGCAGCTTAACAATCAGCTTTCCTCGATTTCCAATATCTATTTTTCCATGTACGACGTGAACCTGGACGAGGACAGCTTCGTCGAGATCAAGTCCAGCAATTCCGCCGTCGCCGTGCTTTTGCGCAAGGAGTATACGAGCGCCCGCGCCATGGCAGAGCGGCTGGTAATGGCGGCGGCGGACAAGGCGGCGTGGAAGGAAATGCTCCGGTTCGCGAATCTGGATACGCTGAAAGATAGGCTGGCGAATGTAGAGACAATTGCCACCGAATTCTTGACTGTGGACGGGAAATGGCTTCGGGCCAGATTCATCGTGTCCCAGCGTGAAAAGGACGGCAGACCGAAGCGTGTGCTGCTGCTGGCTGAGGACATCGACAAGGAAAAGAAGGAACGGGATGAGCTGATCGACATATCGGAGCGGGCCGTGGCCGCCAGCGAAGCGAAATCCGCGTTCCTCTCGAATATGTCCCACGAAATCCGCACGCCAATCAATGCGATACTCGGCATGAACGAGATGATCCTGCGGGAATGCGGGGACGACAACATCCTTTCCTATGCGGAAAGCATCAAAAACGCCGGCGGTACACTGCTTGGCATTATCAACGACGTGTTGGACTTCTCGAAGATCGAGGCCGGGAAGATTGAAATCATTCCGGTGGAATACGACCTTTCCACCGTACTCAACGATTTGGTGAACATGATCCATACCCGCGCCGATGACAAGGGACTTGCCGTCGCGCTGGATTTCGACAGGAATACGCCGAAGCTTCTCTTTGGCGACGAGGTGCGGATCAAGCAGGTCATCACGAACATCCTGACCAACGCGGTCAAATATACGGAAAAGGGAAGCGTGAAGTTTTCCGTGGGCTTCGAGCGCATCGAGGAGGAGCCGGACAACGTGGCGCTGCTGGTGGCGGTCGAAGATACGGGCATCGGCATCAAGCCCGAGGACATGGAAAAGCTGTTCAGGGAGTTTGAGCGCATCGAGGAAAAGCGCAATCGCAATGTGGAGGGGACAGGGCTCGGCATGGCGATTACCAGGAGCCTACTGAACCTGATGGGGACTTCGCTGCAGGTGGAAAGCACTTACGGCGTCGGCTCGAAATTTTATTTCCGTCTGGTACAGAAGGTGGTCAAGTGGGAGCCGTTGGGCGACTACGAGGCCTCCTATCACGCCATGATGCGGCGGCGGGGGCAATACCGCGAGAAATTCACGGCGCCGGAAGCGCTGGTCCTCGTGGCGGACGACAATCCGATGAACCTGATGGTATTCAAGAGCCTGCTGAAACAGACAAAAGTCAGGATCGACACGGCGAACGACGGCGACGAGGGACTTTTGATGGCCCGAGACAAGAAATACGACGTCATTTTCCTTGACCACATGATGTCGCGAAAGGACGGCATCGAGACGCTCCGCGAACTACGGGAACAGAAGAACGGCCCGAATTCGGAAACGCCGGCGGTCTGCCTGACCGCCAATGCCATCTCCGGCGCCCGGGAGCAGTATATCGAGGCGGGATTTGACGACTACCTGACGAAGCCCATCGACTCCGTGAAGCTGGAGGAAATGTTGCTTGCCTATCTGCCGAAAGAAAAAATCCGGGTGGTGAGCAGTGGGGAAGAGGACGGCGTGGCAACGACGGAGCCGGTGATTCCCGAAATTCTCTCGTCTCTTCGTGGGCAGGACTGGATCGATCTGACCCTTGGCATGAAAAACAGCGGCAACGTCCACGCCTATCTGTTGCTGCTCAAAATCTTCTGCGAGTCCTTGGACGAAACGGCGGACGCGATCGAGAACTATTACGCGGAGGAAAACTGGAAGGACTACACGATCAAGGTCCACGCGCTGAAAAGCTCGGCGCGGCTGATCGGGGCTGCGGCTTTCGGAGAGGAGGCCCAGCTTCTCGAAAACGCGGGCAAGGCGGAAGACATAGAATATATCCGCGGCCATCATGAAGCGTTCATGGCGAAATACCGTAGCTTCGAGGCGCCGCTTTCGGAAGTATTCACGGAAAGCGGGACGGAAGAGGAAAAGCCGGAAGCGGATGCGGAGATAATGGAAGGTTTCTTTAAGGAAATCCGCTCGGCGGCGGAGGAGATGGACGGCGACCGCCTGGAAGAGATTGTTGCCGGTATCGAGGCGTACCGAATCCCGAAGGCGCATAAAGAGCTCTACGGAAAGCTGAAGGCGTCGGCAGTTCGGTTTGATTATGGGGGGATCCTGGCACTTTTGCCAAAGGAATAAATGCAAGTGGCAAGAAGGTTGGAGGCGTTTCTAAATGAGCGAGGAAAAAAAGGGAATCGTTATTGTCATGTTCAAATACAGCGTGATCGTGAAGGGCATCGAGCGAAAGCTCTCCGATTGCGGGTACAGCGTCACGATTCTCGCCGAGGAATACGACATGATCCAGAAATTGGATCTGATAACCTCTCTGTTTATTGTCTATCTTCCAAAAGGGATCGCAGACAATCGGGGCGACATCGGCCAACTGATGCACATCTGTGACAGGATACAGGCAACCGGGCGGAACATGGTCCTGATCGGCGAGAAAGACGACGCGCCCCGATTGATGGAGCAGTGCCCCCAGCTCCTGGCCTACGCATGGGTGAACCGGCCGGTCAAGATGAACGAGCTGGAAGTGATTGCGGAAAAAGCCATCAAAGACAGCGGCAAGAAAAAGATCCTGATCGTGGACGACGATCCCGCCTATGCGAAGATGGCGCAGGAATGGCTCAAGAACGATTACCAGGCATACAGCGTTACGGGAGGCATGAACGCCATCTCGTTCCTGCTGAAATCCCCGGTGGACCTCATCCTTTTGGATTACGAGATGCCGGTGGTGGACGGGCCGCAGGTGTTCCAGATGCTCCGGCAGGAACCGGTCACCCAACACATTCCCGTAGTGTTCCTGACGGGCGTGGGCACGAGGGAAGGCGTGGAGCGCGTGATGGCGCTGAAGCCGGACGGCTATATCCTGAAGTCCACCACGAAGGAGAAGCTGCTTAATTATTTGCGGGAAAAGATCGGATAATGGTTGAAAACGAGCGAGGGAACCAATGAATAGCTGGATTGTTGTAGTCGACGACGACATGACGTGCCTGGCAAACGCCAAAGCCATTCTGACCGGGGAGGGCATGCGGGTGAGCCGCCTGCGGTCCGGTCATGATTTGCTGAAATTCATGGAGAAAAATACGCCGGATTTGATCCTGTTGGATATCATGATGCCGGAAATGGACGGTTTTCAGACATATAAGGCGCTTCGCCAGTTTGAAGAAAAGACGGGGAGAAAAAGGACGCCTGTCATCTTCCTGACCGGGGCGGAGGACAGCGAAACCGAGCGGAGAGGGCTGAAAGAGGGGGCCTCCGATTTCGTCCGCAAGCCGTTCGACAAGGATATCCTGATTCAGCGCATCTGTAATATCGTCACGAACGAGAAAGTGATCGAGACTTTGACGGACGAGGCTTCCATCGACAAGCTGACGGGCTTGTTGAGCCGCGCTGCCGGGACGAAACGCCTCGGGGAGTTTTGCGGGAAAAAAGACGGAATGCTGTTGCTCGTGGACCTCGACAGTTTCAAGCTGGTCAACGATCTTCACGGGCATGAGATGGGCGACAAGGTGCTGAAAGCTTTCGCGGCCGTCGTGCGTCACAATACCCGCGAGGAGGATGTGGTGGCCCGGATTGGTGGCGACGAGTTCGCGGCATTCTGCTGCGGCATGAAGGAGGAGTCCGGGGTGGCAGCGTTGGTCCCCCGGCTCAACGAGCAGTTTCTGGAGGAAACGACAAAGCTCTTTGGAGGCATGTTGGATATCCCGTTGGGCATTTCCGTGGGCGCGGTGATGGTCCCCGAATACGGTCGGGACTACGAGGCGCTCTTCCCTCTGGCTGACAGCGCCCTGTATCAGGCGAAGTACAACGGAAAACACGGCTATGTCCTGTACTCCCCGGAGATAGAAACGGAGAACTCCCCGGAGGATAATCTCCAGCGGGAAATGGAAAGGGTCACGCAGATTGTCGAGGAACGAAACGAAAAAGGCGGCGCTCTCTTCCTGGGCGTCGACCAGTTTTCTTCCATCTATCGCTTCGTCAAGCGGTATATCGCACGGAATGAGAGAAACGCCTGCAAGTTCCTGTTCGCGCTTTCGGGCGACGACGGCGAAGCCTTGAAAGAAGAGGTGAAAGAGTTTGGCGAGTGTTTGCAGAAAAACCTGCGGAGATGCGACGTTATCCTGCAGCACAAGGCAAACGAGTTCTTCCTGCTGCTGCCGGGACTTACGGAACAGAATATTCCCGCGGTGACAGGTCGGATCATGAAAGTCTGGGAGGCTTCGCATCATGACGCCGGAATTCGGATCTGGCATTTTGCGGCGCCGATTGGTTATAAGCCGGTTGCCTATAGCAGGAAATAAAAGGGGAGGAGGCGGCCTGTGCGGAAGATCATCATCATCGCGTTCCTGATCTTGTTCGCAGCCATCGCCGTGATTTTTCATAT
Source organism: uncultured Selenomonadales bacterium (assembly GCA_947167555.1). Taxonomy (GTDB): domain Bacteria; phylum Bacillota; class Negativicutes; order Selenomonadales; family Selenomonadaceae; genus RUG12372. Next base: position 1,127 of record CAMVIO010000111.1, on the reverse strand, counting down.
CCAAAGCGAACAGGTGGAAACGGACGTGACGGCGAAGACCACGAAGGTCGGTGTGCTGCTCAGCGGACCCCAATCGGACCGCAGCTATTGCCAGTCGCATTACGAGGCGTTGGAGGCCATCAAAGACGATCTCAATCTGGACGTCATCTATCGGGACTATGTTCCCCGCGATTGTTACAACGACATTGTCGGCTTGATCCGGGACGAGGACTGCCGGATTATCATTGGCGTTTCCTTTGACTATGGTCCGTCCCTGATCAAGGCGGCAGAGGCGTATCCCGACATTTATTTTCTTCATGCTGCGGGGGGGACCGGCTATCGACACAATCTCTCCACGTTTTTCGGAAGGATGTATCAGGCGCGATACCTTTCGGGCATCGTGGCGGGCATGAAAACGAAGACCGGGGAACTCGGCTATGTGGCGGCGTTCCCAAACTCGGAAGTCATCCGGGGAATCAACGCTTTCACGCTGGGCGTCAGGAGCGTGCGCCCGGACGCCGTCGTGTATGTGCGCTATTGCGGCTCATGGGTGGAAGATGAACCCGCGAGGAAAGAGAGTCGGGAACTTCTGGACCGCCATCCCATCGACGTTATGGCCATGCACACCAACTCTCTTGCCCCGATGGAAGAAGCGGATAAACGGGGAATATGGTCTATTGGCTACAATCGGGACAACGCCGATCTGTTTCCTGATTCCTGCCTGATTTCCTGTGTTTGGGACCGGAGAAACTCTTACTACAAGCTTATCAAGGATTGCCTTCAGGTAAAATTCCATGGCGACAATGTGTGGATCGATATGGAGGAAGGCATTGTCGGCCTTTCGGCGTTTTCTGATCAGGTAGACCCGCGGGCACAGGCGATGGTGCGGGCGGCCGATGCGAGGTTAAGAAGCTGGGAGTATGATGTGTTTTACGGGCCGATCAGGGACAATACTGGTCGGCTCCGCGTCGAGGCAGGGGAATCCATGAAGGATGAAGATATGCTGAAAGCTTTTGACTGGTACGTGGAGGGTGTGACGATTGAAGGGCAAGGAATGGGTAACAAGTAATCTTCCGTTATTGCTGGTGGGGCTGATTGCCATCTTGCTGGTAATCGTGATACAGAGCTTCCGATTGCCGAAAACGGAA
>CAMVIO010000110.1 GCA_947167555.1 uncultured Selenomonadales bacterium | reverse complement strand
AGGGGGAAATCCTTTGGCGGACGTTTTTTTGAATTTTATCGACCAGTGGGGCTATTTCGCGGTGGCGCTCCTGATGGGCCTTGAAAATGCCTGCGTGCCGATTCCCAGCGAGCTGATCCTTGGCTTCGCCGGCTACCTGATTTTCGCGGGACGCATGACCTTCTCCGGCGCGATGTGGGCCGGCATGATCGGCGGCGTTCTCGGCTCGATTTTCGCTTACGAGGTCGGGCGGCGCGGCGGTCGCCCCTTCGTGGATCGCTATGGCAAATACTTTTTCGTCAAATCCTCTCATGTGGATTTAGCGCAAAATTGGTTCGACAAATACGGGCTGAAAGCCGTCTTTTTCAGCCGAATGCTGCCGGTAGTGCGGACGTTTATCTCGCTGCCCGCCGGATTCGCGCGCATGGATCGCGTGAAATTCCTGATCCTGACCATTCTCGGCTCGCTGCCCTGGACCGCTCTGATCCTCTGGATTGGCGAGCTGCTCGGCGAGGGCTGGGCCATCATGATGAAGGTCGGCCATGAAATCAGTCTCGTTTTCGTCATCGTCTGCATTATCGCCGCCGTCGTCTTCTGGTTTCGATACCAGAAAAAACGCAAAAAACTGTGATTCCGACAGAAAACCGCTCCAAAAATCGGGGCGGCTTTTTTCGCGGTTTTCCAACCTTTTCTCTAGGGCGTGTTGATTAATTCGTCCACACGTCATGGCGGCTCTTTTTGTGTCCCTCTGCGTCAGCGAAAACTTGACGTAGCTTTGCTACGCCTTCGCTTTCGCTTCCTTGATGGACGCAAAAATATCTCGCCATGACGCACAAACTCATTTAATCAACACGCCCTATAGTTTTTTCCGAAAAATAGGAGTATAATATTTTTTTATAGAAAACGAATGGGAGGGAAACGTCCTGCTTTACCCGATGAAACTGATTCCGCCGCTGAAGGATTACCTTTGGGGCGGGACGAATCTGAAGGAAAAATATCATAAGGAAACGGACCTTCCGACCGTCGCGGAAAGCTGGGAACTCGCCTGCCGGAAAGACGGGCGCAGCGTCATCGCCAACGGTCCTTCAGCAGGCATGGAACTTTCCCGCTACATCGCGATGGAGGGCGACCGTATCACGGGCGCGCACGCGGCGCGGGTCACTTACTTCCCGCTTTTGATCAAGCTGATCGACACGGCGCAGGACCTCTCGATACAGGTCCATCCCGACAACAACAATGCAATCTGGGAAAACGACGAGTCCGGCAAGACCGAGCTTTGGTACGTCGTAGACGCCGAACCGGGAGCGACGCTGATTCACGGCGTCAAGCGCCCGGTCACGAAAGTGGAGCTTCGTCAGCGCATCGAGGACGGCTCGATTCTCGAAATCTGCAACCGGATTCCCGCGCGCCCCGGCGACGTCCATCTGATCGAGGCGGGCACGCTGCACTCTGTCGGAGCCGGCGTCACCCTCGCGGAAATCCAGCAGAACGCGAACACGACTTACCGCATTTTCGATTACGGGCGGTTGGGCCGGGACGGCAAGCCCCGCGAACTGCAAATCGACCGCGCCCTGGACGTCCTGAACCTGGCGCCGACGCCGCCGTATATCTTGCCGCCGCCGCAGGACTTCTTTGCGGAATACACAGTGCGGCAGCTTGCCGCCTGCGATTTCTTCACCGTCTATCATGTGGCTTTGGACGGCCGTATCCACCTCTTCACAGGCCGCGCCACTTTCCACTCCGTCCTGTTGCTCGAAGGGATACTGGAGCTCGAATACGCCGGAGGAAAGGAAATCCTCGAAAAGGGAGACTCCCTGTTCGTCCCCGCAGGCCTCGGCCCGTACTGGCTGCGCGGACATGGAAGGCTTCTTGTCACAATGGTATGATTCCAAAAACAAAAACACGGCTCGCAAAACGCTGCGCGCCGTGTTTTTATTTTCGCGTGGTGCCTCAGAGTGGAATCGAACCGCTGACACAGGGATTTTCAGTCCCTTGCTCTACCAACTGAGCTACCGAGGCATGTATTTAGCCCGTGCATGGCACGGAGAGCACGCAATGGCGACCCGAATGGGACTTGAACCCATGATCTCCGCCGTGACAGGGCGGCATTCTAACCAACTGAACTACCGGGCCGAAAATGGTGACGCGTACGGGATTTGAACCCATGTTACCGCCGTGAAAGGGCGGTGTCTTAACCACTTGACCAACGCGCCATGGTGGCTCACCCGGGACTTGAACCCGGGACCCTCTGATTAAAAGTCAGATGCTCTACCAACTGAGCTAGTGAACCGTCCGCGCCGTTAAAGGACGCTCGTATAGTATATAGGAAATCGCAACTGCTTGTCAAGAAATATAAATTTGTTGTGACGTGATTTTGTGAAAGCGTTTAGAAAATATCGTCGGCGAGGATGATCGTCTGGTCGCGGTTCGGGCCGACGGAGACGATGCCGAGAGCGATGCCCGAGACTTCCTCCAGACGCTCCAGATAAACGCGGGCCTCCTCGGGAAGCTTCTTGTACTCGCGGATGCCGCTGATGTCCTGCTTCCAGCCCTTGAAGGTCTCGTAAATCGGCTCGACCTCGGCGAGAACCTTCAGGCTCGCGGGGATCTCGTTCAGCCTCTCGCCCTTGTACTTGTAGCCGACGCACATCTTGATCTCGTCGAAGCCGTCGAGGATGTCGAGGCGCGTGATCGCCATATAGTCGATACCGGAAAGAAGTCCCGCGTAGCGCACGACGAAGGCGTCCAGCCAGCCGGTGCGGCGCGGACGTCCCGTGACGGTGCCGTACTCGTGCCCCGCCTCGCGAAGCTTTTCGCCGACCTCATTCAGCTGCTCCGTCGGGAACGGGCCTTCGCCGACGCGGGTGCAGTATGCCTTGACGACGCCGACGATGGTGTCAAGACGGTTCGGCGCGACGCCGGCGCCAATGCCGATGCCGCCGGAAACGGGATGCGACGAGGTGACATACGGATAAGTGCCGTAGTCCACGTCCAGCATCGTCGCCTGCGCGCCCTCGAACAGGATCTTCTTGTCCGCCGCCAGTTCGTCGTTCAGGAACGCGATGGTGTCGCAGACATAAGGCCGCAGACGCTCAGCGTAGCCCTCGTATTCCTTCAGGATCTCATCGTAATCGAGCGGCGCGTGCTTATAAAGCCGCTCCAACTCGATATTCTTGATCTGCAGGTTTTCTTTCAGGCGCTTGCGGAACTCCTCCTTGTCCATCAAGTCGCAGACGCGGATGCCGATGCGCTTTGCCTTGTCCTGATAGCAGGGACCGATGCCGCGCTTCGTGGTTCCGATCTTGCCTTTGCCCAGAAGCTCCTCGCTGAGGCCGTCCATCAGGCTGTGATAGGGCAGCACCACATGGGCGCGGTTCGACAGGCGGATGCCCGAGACGTCGATGCCGCGCTTTTCCATCGCGTCCATCTCCTCGAGCATGACCTTCGGGTCGACGACGACGCCGTTGGCGACGACGCAATACGTCCCTTTATAAAGGATGCCGGAGGGCAAAAGCCGAAGCTTGTACTCCTCGCCGTTTACCGAGACGGTATGTCCGGCGTTAGAGCCGCCCTGATAGCGGACGACGACGTCCGCCTGCTGCGCGAGGTAATCGACAATCTTGCCCTTTCCCTCGTCGCCCCACTGGGTTCCCATAACTTCAACTGCTGGCATGACTTACATCTCCTCTTGCTTTCTTGCTTTGTGTCTAAACGGTATATTCAAAGGCCGAACCGTTCAAAAATCATATCGACGTTGCGCAGGAACCACTTGTAATCAAAGCACTCGTCGATTTCCTCTTTCGTCAGATATTTCGTGATGTCAGCGTCCTTCTCCACGTTCGTCTTGAAGTCCTCTTTTTCGAGCCAGCGCTTCATGGCGTTGCGCTGCACCCATGCGTAGGCGTCCTCGCGGAGCACGCCCTTCGAGACGATGGCCAGCAGGATGCGCTGGCTGTAGATCAGTCCGCCGGTCTTGTTCATGTTCGCGAGCATCGCGTCCGGATAAACGAGCAGCTTGTCCATGATGTTCGTGAACTTGCGCACGCAGTAATCGACATTGATGGTGCTGTCCGGCAGGATCACGCGCTCGACCGACGAATGGGAAATATCCCGCTCATGCCAGAGGGTGATGTCCTCCATCGACGCCAGCGCGTTGCCGCGAACGAGACGCGCCATGCCCGCGACGCGCTCGCAGGTGATCGGGTTGCGCTTATGCGGCATCGCCGACGAGCCCTTCTGTCCGGGGCTGAAATATTCCTCGGCTTCACGGATGTCGGTGCGCTGGAGGTTGCGGACTTCCGTCGCGAACTTCTCGAAAGAGCTGGCGACGATGGCCAGCGTCGTCATATACTCGGCATGCCGGTCGCGCTGGATGACCTGTGTCGCGAGCTTCGCGGGCGTCAGCCCCAGCTTCTCGCAGACCATCTTCTCGATGCGCGGGTCGATGTTCGAGTAGGTGCCCACCGCGCCGGACAGTTTGCCCACCGCGACAATCTTCTGCGCGTGCTCGACGCGCTCGATGTCGCGATCCACTTCGTCCATCCAGAGCAGCAGCTTCAGACCGAAGGTCATCGGCTCGGCATGGATGCCGTGGGTGCGCCCGATGCAGGGCGTATGCTTGAACTCCACCGCGCGCCGCGCCAACACCGCGCGGAATTTTTTCAGATCGTCCAGGATGATATCCGCCGACTTCTTCATCATCACACCGAGAGCGGTGTCCTTGACGTCGCTGGAGGTCAGCCCCTTGTGGATATATTTCGAATCGTCGCCGACGTACTCGGCCACGTTCGTCAGAAACGCGATGATGTCGTGATTCGTGACCTTCTCGATCTCGTGGACGCGGTCAAGGTCGAAGTCCGCTTTCTCGCGGATATTCTTCGCCGCCTCCTTCGGAATCTCGCCGAGCTCCGCCATCGCCTCGCAGGCCGCGATCTCCACCGCGAGGATTTCCTCAAACTCGTGCCTGAGCGACCAGAGCTTTCCCATCTCCGGGTTTGTATAGCGTTCAATCATGTAAGGTTTCCTCCTCCGTTTTGCAAAAGAAACAGGCCCATCGGAACAACCTGCCCGATGGGCGTCTTCCTGAATAATGATAACATTCGCCCCGCAGGGTGTCAATGAATTGCAAATGTATTCATTGCGCCGCCGCTTCCGCCAGTGCCCGCACTTCAGCGGCGGTCTCGGCGTTCAGCGCTTCCTCCGCCAATGCCTGCGCGCCTGCCAGCGACGTCTTTCGGACGACGGCGCGGATTTTCGGCAGCATCGCCGGAGCCATGCTCAAGATTTTGACGCCAAGGCCGAGAAGCAGCGGCACGGCAATCGGATCCGCCGCCATTTCTCCGCAGACGGTCACGGGAATTTTTGTTTTGTCGGCGGCGTCGACGGTCATTTTCAGCAGCCGAAGCACCGACGGATGGAAGGCCCCGTCGAGGTGGGAAAGCGCGGCGTTGGTCCTGTCGGCTGCCAGCGTGTATTGAATGAGATCATTGGTTCCGACGCTGAAAAAGTCGGCGCGTTTCGCGAGCGTCGCGGCGGAGAGCGCGGCGGCGGGCGTCTCGATCATGACGCCGACCGGCAGACGGGGCGCGGCGCCTCCGCCGCCAAAAAGCGCTTCTCGTTCGCAATCCAACGCTTTTCTTACTTCGTCCACTTCGTCCGCGGCGACGATCATCGGCAAAAGCAAGGCGGCATTCCCTTTCTTCGCCGCCCGCAGTATGGCGCGAAGCTGCGCCGCCAGCAATTCGGGATGTGAGAGGCTGATGCGGATGGCGCGGACGCCGAGGAACGGGTTCGCTTCCTTCGGCAGACGGATTGCGGGAATGTCCTTGTCGCCGCCCGCGTCTAGTGTCCGAATCACGCAGGGGTATTTCCCGCAGGCTTTGGCTGCGCGGATGTAAGCGTCCGCCTGCTCGTCCTCCGACGGAAGCTCCCCGCGTCCAAGGAACAAGAATTCCGAGCGGAACAAACCGACGCCCTCGGCGCCAATCTTTACAGCCCCTTCAATCTCCTCCGGAGCTCCGACATTCGCCCGCAGCGTAACGGAAACGCCGTCTTTCGTCGCGACGGGGCCGTGGTCCTCCAGCAAACGCCGCGCCGTCTCCCGTTCTTTTTCGATTTTTTCCCGCGCCGCGCGAAGCTCGTCCTCGGATGGGTCGACAATAATTTTCCCGTTTGTCCCGTCGATGATCGCCGTCGCGCCGTCCGGCAGCTTCGCCGCGTCCTTGTAACCGAGGATCGCGGGAACGCCGCGCATCCTCGCCAGAATCGCCGCGTGCCCGGAAGGGCTGCCGCCGCTCTCTACGATGCCCGCGAGCCGTTCGCCGGGGAAACGCGCCATCTGCTCCGGCGAGATTTCGTCTCCGACGAGAATCAGCGGCGTGCCGTCGTCAAAAGCCTCTGTTTCGGGAACGCCGAGCAGTATCCGCGCGAGGCTCCGCCCGATTTCCCGCTGGTCTCCGGCACGTTCCTGCAAAAGCATGGTCTCCGCCATTTTCTCCTTTGCCGCGAGCACCGCCTCCGGCGCGGACACGCCCTCGTTGATCGCGCGCCCGACCTCCGCGTGAAACCCCGCCGCGTCAGCCATCAGCCGATATCCTTCAAGAATCTGCTGCTGCCTTGTCTCCCCTGTCCGGGCGGAAGCGCGGCTTGCCTCCTCCATGCGCGCGCCGAAGACCTTGATTGCTGCTCCGAAGCGACGCGCTTCTTCCATCGGCGCGCCTTTTTTATAGGAAGCAAGATACTCTGAAAGATTGTCCGCGATTTGCCGGATACGCCCGATACGGACGCTCATCGCGAGACAGCTATCAGCGGGAGCTTCTTTCTTCTCTCCTGCCGACGGCGACGACGGGCGAAAATGCGCGAGCATCTTT
>CAMVIO010000109.1 GCA_947167555.1 uncultured Selenomonadales bacterium | reverse complement strand
CACGCGGAGCAGGTAGTGGGCAAGCACTTGAAGCGCTCGGATTGGAATTGGTAATTATCAACCGCATAAGCAGCCCTCCCCGTGATTTACGGGGAGGGCTGAAATTTTGTTTCTTTGGCAGGAATTTGTTGTTTCATGTCGAAATAGTATCAACGCATTAGGATTGCTCTGCGATAGCGCGATCCACTATGATGCAAGCAAAGGGGATTTTTGATGAGAAAGGCGCTTTTATCCACCTGCGCGGCGGCTCTCTTGGCTGCTTCCGCTTCCACGGCCTTTGCCGCGGCGAATCCCTTCGAGGACGTCCCGGAGGGCCATTGGGCATACGACGCGGTGGCGCAGCTTGCCGCCGACGGCGTGATCGAAGGTTACGGCGACGGCACCTATCGCGGCGACCCCAAAATCACGCGCTTCGAGATGGCGAAGATGGTTGCCCGCGCCATGGCGAATGGCGGCGGGGACAGGGCGACGCTCGACAAGCTGGCGGCGGAGTTCGCCGACGAGCTGAACAGCCTCGGCGTCCGCGTGGCGAACCTCGAAAAGAAAGTCGACAACATGACATGGAAGGGACAGCTCCGCTATCGCTACCACAATGAATGGGAAATCGACGAAGGCGTGAGCACGCGTTACGCCCATTCCTTTGTGACATTGCGGTTGGAGCCCTCCATGCGCGTCAATGAACACTGGAGCGGTCATGCCCGTATCGATTTCAATTCGAATATGAACTCGGCGGCGAACACGCCGGCGGCGCACATGACATACACCAAACGCCACCTCGAATCCGACATCGAGTACAACGGCATGCGCGTTGAGCGAATCTGGGCCGAGGGCGACTACGGCAACCTGAACATCAAATTAGGCAAGCTGCCTTACTTCTCGAATATTGACGAAGGCATGATGTACGACGACAACGTAGCCGGCGGGCAAATCACCTTCGGCAACAAGGTCAAGGCGACGCTCACGGCGGGCCGTGCCAAACGCTTCGACGGCGAGCTGGGCATCGATCCGGATGACGGCGACAACGACACCGGCAGCTATCAGGCCATTGAGATTTACAATGACCGCGCCGACAAATGGACGTGGGGCGTGGCATGGCATCGTTGGGCCAACGCGCACGAAATGGTGGATGACATCAATGCCGAAAAGCTCAACATCTATGAAGCGGCGTTGGGCTACAAGTTCAACAAGAATTTGCGGCTGCACGGCGCGTTCGCGTGGACGAACGATCCCGATTACGACCAGCCTGACATGGAGGACGGCGAGTTCAATCCGCAGCCGATTTTCTCCCATTCCAAGCGGTCCTGGAGCATCGAGCTGGACTACAAAAAGGCAGACCCCAAGGACAAAGGCTCTTGGGGCGCATTCCTCGCCTACCGCCACCTCGGCCATTACTCCTCCATCGCGCCGACCTATGACACGATTTACAATGGCCGCCGCGGCGTGGAACTTGGCGTCAGCTATGTTTTCCTGAAAAACCTGATGGGAACAGTCAAGTTCTTCCGGGGCGAAAAGATGCCGGACGACGACAACGGTGACAATCCGGGGCCGCGCGATCAAATGGAACGTGACTCCGTCATCTTTGTGGAACTGAATTTCTTCTTCTAGGGCTTGTTTAAAAAATGAGACTGTGCGTCATGGCGAGATATTTTTTCGTCTATCAAGGAAGCGAAAGCGAAGGCGTAGCATCGCTACGTCGAGTTTTCGCTGACGCAGAGAGACGGAAAAAGAGCCGCCATGACGTGCGGGCGAGTTTTTAAACAAGCCCTAATGCCAAAGCACGATAAAAAATCTCCCGGATGATCCGGGGGATTTTTTTATTCCCTCCTACCTCCGATATACACCCCCGCCTATAGAGGCGGAGAACATCTTAGCCTTGTTATATCCGTGTCAATGTGCGGCGGGCGATCGGGGCGTTTTGCGTACCGCGTGTTTATGTATAGGTTGTTTGTAAACCGATATGATTTTTACAGTTGACATTCTTTTCCTCTTTCCGTTATCATAAACCGCAAGGGGGAATCCGACTATGACACTTTTCAGCATGAAAATGCGCGCGAGCCGCACGGAGTGCGACACGACCTCCCATGTGTCCGGCGCGGAGAAGATACTTTCCGAGGCGGAGCTTGCGGAGAACGCGGGGGCGCTGATTGGGCGCGCGCTTCACCATGCGAAAGGGGATGCCGATTACATCCAACTGAAGATTGAAAAGGCCGCGCCGGAAGCGATTGCCTATATCGACGCGCTGCCCGTCCGCACCGTCGAGGCGGCGGACGCGGCAGAAGGACGCGCGGCCATTCTTTCGCTTTTGCACGAGCTGGGGCTCTCAAACGGCGAAGCCATTATGGAGAAATTTCACGAGACTTACGCGATGCGCGGCGCGATGCTGTTGGACGCCGATACGTTGGAGCGGCTGGAACCGGACCATGCCCGGGGCATCCGCGCGACGTACATGGACGCGGAGCACGCGCCCTCGCGCCCTGCCGACGGCGGGAAGAATCATTTTCAGGAGGCCATCGTGCTGGCCAGCAAGGTGGCGAACGCGCCCCATATCGTGGCAGAAATCTGCATGTCTGACGATCCCGACTATGTGACGGGCTATGTCGCTTCGAAAACGACCGGCTATATGCGCATCACGAAGCTAAAAGCCCTCGGAGATCCCGACGGTGGGCGCATTTTCCTCTATCGCGGACCTCGGGAAGATGTTCCGAAAACCATCGCCTACCTCGAAAAACAAATGGTCTTGGTGAAAAACGCGCCGACTTCGCCGACGAAACAGCCGCCCGCCGACCCATGGCGCGTCCTCTCCGAAAATCTGGAACAGCGAAAAGCCGCAGGGCTGTACCGAAGCATCACGACAATCGACTCGCCTCAAAGCGCCCATGTGACCGTAGGCGGCAAAAATTTCCTGATGCTCGCCTCCAATTCTTATCTCGGGCTGACGGACGAGCCCCGCGTCCTGCGCGCCGCGTCGGAGGCGGCGCTCCGTTTCGGCGCGGGCTCCGGCGGCTCGCGGCTGACGACGGGCAGTCTGCCGCTTCATGACGAGCTGGAAAAAGCGATCTCCGCGTTCAAGGGAACGGAAGCGACACTGCTTTTCGATACGGGCTATATGGCGAACGTGGGCATTTTGTCCGCGCTTGGCACGAAGGACGCGACGATTTTCAGCGACGAGCTGAACCACGCCAGCATCATCGACGGCTGCCGCCTGTCCCGCGCGCGGGTCGTCGTATACCGCCACGCCGACATGGCGGACTTGGAAGCGAAAATCAAGGCCGCCCGCCCCGGCTTCGGCGTCATCGTCACCGACGCGGTGTTCAGCATGGACGGCGATGTGGCGCCGCTGCCCGACATCATGGCGCTGGCGAAAAAATACGGGCTGCTGTCCATGACGGACGAAGCCCACGCCACCGGCGTCATCGGAAAAACAGGGCGCGGCATCGTGGAATATTTCGGGCTCAAGGAACAGCCGGACGTGATGATGGGGACATTGAGCAAATCCCTCGCCAGCGAAGGCGGATTCGTTTCCGGGCGTGCACTCTTGATCGAATATCTGAAAAATACGGCGCGGAGTTTTATTTTCTCCACCAGCCAATCCCCGGCAAACCTCGCCGCCGCGAGGGAAGCCCTTGCCATCGTCGAGAAAGAGCCTGAGCGCGTCGCTCGCTTGCAGGAAAACACCCGCGTCTTCATCGCCGCCCTGCGCGAAAACGGCGTCCACGCGAAAAGCGATTCCGCCATTGTGCCCATCGTCATCGGCAACGAACGGCGCGCCACGGAAGCGGCGAAACGCCTCTACGACGACGGCATCTTCCTTTCGGCGATCCGCTACCCCACCGTGGCAAAGGGCAGCGCCCGGCTTCGCGCCGCCATCATGGCTACGCACACCAAATCGGAGCTTCGCGAAGCCGCCGCGAAAATCGCCACCGTCGTGAGCGAACAATGATAAAATTTTTGGAAACGGGATTCGTCTATCCGGAAAACGGCCACGCTGAGTTCGCGGCACGATGGAGCTGAAAGAGGAGTTTGACGTATAGTTTGCCAAAAATCAGGTACAAAAAATGGAGGCGCAATTTCGCGTCTCCATTTTTACGTCCTGTATATTTTTATGAAACGGCTTCGTCCTCGTACATATTTTCCAGCCGCGCCACCGCCAGCGTAGAAACCACATCGCCGGTCACGTTCAACGCGGTGTGGATCATGTCGATTGGGCGGAAGATGCCGACCACCATGCCCATGATGGTCGCCGGCAAGCCCATCGTGCCGAGCAGCATCACCGTCAGCACGATGCCGCTGTTCGGGATACCCGGCGTGCCGATGGAAATCAGCGTCGTCATGAAAACGAACATCGCCTGCTGATAAAGCGTCAAATCGACGCCGTAAATCTGCGAGACGAAAAGCACCGTGACCGCATAGTAGGCGGCGATGCCGTTCATGTTCACCGTCGCGCCCAGCGGCAGCGTGAATGACGCCAACTCGTGCTTGACGTGGAATTCCTGCTCAGTGACCCGCATCGTGACCGGCAGCGTGCCGGAGCTGGACGTGGTACTGAACGCCACCCACCAGACCTCGGAAATCTTGTGGAAGAAATCTGACAAAGGAATCTTCGCGATGCTCTTGATGATGAAAAGATAAATGAAAATGACGATGGACGCCGCCGCCATATAATGCGTGAGGATGAATTTCCCCATGATGCCGAACACGGAAAGACCATACGCCCCCGTGCTGCACGCCGCCAACGCACAAACGCCGTAAGGCGTCGCCTTCATCACGAGGTCGGTGATCTTGAACATGACCTGCGTCGCCTCGTCGATGACGCCCTTGACACGAGCCGCCCTTTCCCCGAGAATCGTCAGCGCCACGCCGACAAACACAGCGAAAACGATGGTCTGTATCAGGTCGCCCTTCGCGAGCGCAGCAATCGGATTCGACGGCACCATGCCGAGAATCGCAGAGCCGACGGTCATCGGCTCCGCCGCCTTGATCGGTTCGCCGGATTCCACGATACTCGAGATACCAAATCCGTGCCCCGGCTGCATCAGATGCGAGACGGCAAGCCCGAGGATGGTCGAGAGAATCGTTGTCACGATATAGAACCCCATGACCTTCGCGCCGATGCGCTTCAACTTCGCCACATCGCCGATGCTGGCAATGCCGCTGATGATCGAGCAGAAAATCAGCGGTATCACGATCATCTGGATCAGCTTCAAAAAGAGATCGCCGACAGGCTGCACGAACAAGATTTTCTCCTGGAAAACCAATCCCAGCACCGCGCCGATACCGAAACCAAGAAAGACCTTCGCGCTCATGGACATTTTTTTCATACTGCTTCACACTCCATGATAAAATAGGGAAATGCAAATCCCTAGTATTTTCCTAGTATATCAGTTTGCGCCGCCGATGGCAATTGATTATTTATCAAACATAAGACGGGATTATACACCTCTTTCCGCGAAAAAGCAAACAACGGCTTCCGAAACGTATGACTCGTCGCAAAGCCGGGGGAATGAGCGAGAATGACGAAAAAAACGCCGACAGATTGGATACATAATACCCGAAAACATTGCCGTTTTTATTGACTGCCGTACCATTACGCGCTATTCTTATAGAAGGAATGTTATTGAAGTGGGAGGGATAATGTATGAGGATCAAGCAAAAATTCTTTCTGCTGGCCGGGATCATCGGCGCGGTGATGATTATCGTCTCCGCAATAGGCTACAAGACCGCCTCGGATTCCGTGGAAGACGCCACCCGCAAGGAGCTCATGGCGAATCTCATTTCCAAGTCCGACGAGGCCGAGGCCTGGCTTGCCGCGAAAGCGCAGTACGCAAAATCGCTGGCAGCCATGCTGTCCAAGATTCCCGATACTGCGACGGCACGCCGCCCCGAATTGCTCACCGGCATCTTTGCCGACCCGGAATTCCAGGACGCTTATCACGTCATGGAAGACGGATACGCGTGGGCGATCGTTGCCGGCGATCTGAACGGCAAGCGTGAATGGCGCGAACGGCCCTGGTACATAGACGTCAAGAAAGCAGGCAAGTTCCTCTATACCGATCCGTATATCGACGCCATGACGAAAAAGCTCGTCATTTCCGCGACCATGCCCTATTCCCGTCAAAACGGTCCCGGCGGCGGCCTGTGCCTCGACATCAGGATGGACGCCTTGCAGGAACATGTCGGCATGATCAAATTCAACGGCGAAGGCGTCGGGTATCTTTTGAACCCTGTCACGGATATCATCGTGATTTCCGCCGACGAATCCCAATCCCTCAAAAAAATCTCCGAAAACCCGCTCCTCAAGAATCATCTTGCCGAGATGACGCAAAAGAAGACCGGATTCTTTTCCGAGGTCGTCGACGGCAAAGAACGGTTCGTCGTCTATGACACGATGAAGCTCACCGGCTGGATTACCGCCCTGGAGCTTCCCGCTCTCGGCACGCTGGAAAGCGCCGCCAGATTGCGGTTCGTTTATATTGGGCTGACGATCGTCGGCGTGGTGCTGCTCGTCGGATCGCTCCTTTTCTTTGCCAACAGCGTTGTCCGCCGTCTTGCCGGCCTCAATTCCGGTCTGCATGAAATCGCGGAAGGAAATCTCTCCGTCGCCGCTCTCGACGTCGATACCTCGGATGAATTCGGCGAAATGGCGACGGAATTCAACCGCATGAAAGATCATATCTCCAAACTGGTAACAAGAATGACGAAATGCTCGGAACAGGTAGCGGCAAGCGCGGAAGAACTGACCACCAGCTCCCAGCAGGCGGCGGAAGCGGCGGCCCATGTTTCCCAGACAGTCACCACCGTCTCGGACGGCATGGAAAAACAGTTGACCAGCGTTGACCAGGCGAAACAGAACATCGA
>CAMVIO010000108.1 GCA_947167555.1 uncultured Selenomonadales bacterium | reverse complement strand
ACCGAAATTTCCTCGGCGCGCTCGTCTATTTTGTATTCGAGAATCATTCCGCTGCGTCCCCATCGCCGTGAACGCGCTCGATGAGCCGGAACGCAAGATTCAGGAGAATCGCAATCACAGTGGCCAACGCCATGCCGCGCAGCGCGACGCCCGCCACCGTGACGCCTGCGCCGGACACGCCGATGCCGAGCACGATCGCGGTCAAGATCAAATTCGTCGGCTGGTTGTAGTCAACCTTCTCATCGACGAAAATACGGACGCCGGACGCGGCAATCACGCCGAAAAGCAGCAGCGACACGCCGCCCATAACCGGCGTCGGGATGCTCTGGATCGCGGCGGCAAGCTTTCCGAAGCAAGACAACAGGATCGCGCAAATAGCGGCGCCGCCGATGACCCATGTGCTGAAGACTTTCGTAATGGCCAGCACGCCGATATTCTCGCCGTAGGTCGTGTTCGGCGTCGAGCCGAAAAAACCTGACAAAATCGTCGAGACGCCGTTGCCCAGGAGCGAACGGTCAAGCCCCGGATCCTTCGTCAGATCGCTGCCGACGATATTGCCCGTGACAATCAGATGCCCGACATGCTCGACGATGACGACCAACGCGGCGGGCACGATAATCAGGATCGCGTTGATATTGAATTCCGGTGTGTAGATAGTCGGCAGCGCAAACCAAGGCGCGGCAACAATCGGAGCCCAGTCCACCAGCCCGGCGAAAGCGGCGATGATATAGCCGCCGATAACGCCGATCAGAATCGGCAAAATGGCCAGCAATCCCCGAAACGCGACCGATGAAAAGACTGTGATCGCAAGCGTTAAAATCGAAACCATGATGGCAGACGGGTCGGGATTTTCCGCTGTCAGCCCCGCCATGCCCGCAGCCGTCGGCATCAGCTCCAGCCCGATGACAGCGACGATAGCCCCCATCGCGGCAGGCGGGAAAATATAATCGATCCATTTCGTGCCGACGGCGCGGACGATAAGCGCCACAAGGCAAAAGATCGCGCCGACCACGATAAAGCCGCCCAGCGCCGCCTCATAACTGTACTTCGACAGCACGAGGAACACCGGCGACAGGAACGCGAAACTCGAACCGAGATAGGCGGGAATCTTCCCTTTGCAGAGCACCAGATAAATCAGCGTTCCAATGCCGTTGAAAAGCAGCACCGTCGCCGGATTGACCTTGAACAGTATCGGCACCAGCACCGTCGAGCCGAACATCGCGAAAAGATGCTGCAGACTCAGAGGAATCGTTTGCCCGATCGGCAGCCTTGCGTCGGGCGGAATGGATTTTTCGCGCATAGAAAAAGGACGCCCCTTTCAATAATTACTGTGAAATCTTCCTTATTGCACAATCGGGCTTGCCGGAAAGCCGCAAACCACTTCCTCCGACAAGCCCGAATTTCCTATTGTTCCAATTTCTGTGCCAAAAGCTGATTGACGAGCTGCGGGTTCGCCTTGCCGCGGGTCTGCTTCATGATCTGCCCGACCAGCGCGCCGATGGCCTTCTTGTTGCCCGACTTGTAATCGGCAACCGGCTTGGGATTCGCCGCAATCACGCTTTCGACAATTCCTTCCAGCTCCTTGGTATCCGTGATCTGCACAAGCCCCTTGTCCTTGATGATCTTTTCCGGATCGTCGGGGGATTCCCACATGGTCTTGAAGACTTCCTTGCCGATCTTCGAGGAAATCGTCCCTTTCTCGATCAGTTGGATCATCTTGCCAAGGCGTTTCGCGTCCACCGGGGAATCCTTGATTTCCTTTCCTTCCGAATTCAGGTTCTTCGACAGGTCGCCCATCATCCAGTTAGCCGCGAGCTTCGGGTCCGCCCCTTCCGCCACCACGGCGTCGAAATACTCCGCCATATCCCGCGACGAAGTGATGATGCCCGCGTCATAGGAGGACAAGCCAAATTTTTCTTCCAGCCGTGCCTGCCGCGCATCCGGCAGCTCCGGCAAGCCCTTGCGATAGGCCTCGATTTCCTCGTCCGTCGTGATGATCGGAACGAGGTCCGGCTCCGGCATATAGCGGTAATCCTGCGCCGTCTCTTTCGTGCGCATGGAAAGCGTGATGCCCCGGTTCGGGTCCCAGGTCCGCGTCTCCTGCACGATATGTCCGCCGTCCTCCAGGATTTCCTCCTGCCGCTCGATCTCGTAAGTCAACGCGTCCTCGACAGCTTTGAAGGAATTGATGTTCTTCATCTCCGCCTTCGTGCCCAGTTCCTTCGTCCCCGCCGGGCGAAGCGAGATATTCAAATCGGCGCGGAGATTTCCCTCCTCCATGCGGCAATTCGAGACGTCAATATATTCAAGGATGGACTTGATTTTTTCCATGTAGGCGCGCGCTTCCTGCGGCGTCGACATATCCGGCTCGGACACGATCTCGATCAAAGGCACGCCGGTACGGTTGTAGTCCACGTTCGACGCTGCGGAGTCCTTGATGGTCGTTCCCGAATGAACAAGTTTCCCGGCGTCCTCTTCCATGTGAATGCGCGTGATGCGGATCCGCTTCTTCCCCTGCTCGGTTTCGATATCCACATAGCCGTGCTCTGCAATCGGCAAATCGTACTGCGACGTCTGGAAATTTTTCGGAAGGTCGGGATAATAATAATTCTTCCGGTCAAACTTGCTGAACTTGTTGATTGTGCAGTTCAGCGCGATGCCCGCCTTGATGGCGAACTCGACGACGCGCCGGTTGACGACGGGAAGCACCCCGGGAAGCCCGAGGCAAACCGGGCACACATGGGTATTCTGCTCGGCCCCGAAAGTCGTCGCGCAGCCGCAGAAAATTTTCGTATTCGTTTTCAGTTCGCTATGGATTTCCAGTCCGATAACCGCCTCGTACTTCATGCTTTCACCTCCGCCATTTCCTTATGGAACGATTGACTCTGTTCGTAGGTGTACGCCGTGCGAAGAACCGCCGCCTCATCCAGCGGCTTCCCGATAATCTGGAGCCCGATGGGGAGCTTTTGTCCGCTGTAGCCGCAGGGAAGCGAAATGCCCGGAAGCCCCGCGAGATTCAGCGGCACGGTGTAAATATCCTGCAGATACATTTTCAGCGGATCGTTGGACATTTCCCCGATCTTGTAAGCCGGCGTCGGCGCCGTCGGCGTAACGATAACGTCTACCAGGCCGAACGCCTTGTCATAATCCTCCTTGATGAGCCGCCGCACTTTTAAGGCTTTCAAATAATATGCGTCATAATAACCGGCAGACAGCGCGTAGTTTCCGATCAGGATACGGCGCTTGACCTCCTCGCCGAACTTCTCGCTGCGCGTCTTCGTCATCATATCGACAACATCGACGCCATCCACCCGCGCACCGTAGCTCACGCCGTCGTAACGTTCGAGGTTCGTCGCGGCCTCCGCCGGGGCAATCAGGTAATAAACGGAAATCGCGTATTCGGTATGCGGCAGCGAGATTTCCTGCACATTCGCGCCAAGCGATTCCAGTTTCCGGATCGCGTCGCGCACAGCCGTCTCCACCTCGGCATCCATGCCCTTGACAAAAAACTCCTTTGGGATACCGATTTTCAATCCCTTAACGTCCTCCACAAGCGATTTCGTATAATCGGGAACCTCGGAAGCGCTGGACGTCGAATCGTATTTGTCGTTTCCTGCGATTGCCTGCAGCAGATGCGCGCAGTCGTTCACGTCCCGCGTCAAGGGTCCGATCTGGTCCAGCGACGACGCGAAAGCTACAAGGCCGTACCGAGAAACGCGGCCATAAGTCGGCTTCATGCCGACGACGCCGCAGAACGAAGCGGGCTGGCGAATCGATCCGCCCGTGTCGGACCCCAGCGCCCAAATCGCGCTGCCCGCAGCCACCGCCGCCGCGCTGCCGCCGGAGCTCCCCCCCGGCACGCAATCCGCATTCCAGGGATTGTGTGTCGGATGGAACGCGGAATTTTCCGTGGAACCGCCCATCGCGAACTCGTCCATATTTGCCTTGCCGAGGATAACAGGCCGCTCCGCCTGCAATTTTTCCATAACCGTCGCGTTGTACGGCGGCACAAAATTCTCCAGCATCCTGGACGCACAGGTTGTCTTGACGCCCTTCGTGCAGATATTGTCCTTGATTGCGCCCGGAATTCCTTCAAAATAAGAAATCGCCTCTCCGGCGGCAATCTTCTTGTCGGCCTTCTCCGCTTCCTGCAGCGCGGTCTCCCGCGTAACGTCGATATACGCCTTGATTTTTCCTTCCGTTTCGTCCAACCGGGCGAGCACGTCTTTCGTCAGCTCGACAGACGATATTTCTTTTTTCACAAGCAAATCATGCAGCTCATGCGCCGGCTTGTTATATAGTCTCACGACACAACCTCCCGTAAATCAATCTTCCAAGATTTTCGGCACCTTGAAATACCCGTCCTCTTTAAGCGGCGCGTTGGACAGAGCCAACTCGCGGTCCAGCGACGGACGAACCTCGTCTTCACGAAAAACATTGTGAATCGGAAGAACATGCGCCAGCGGCTCCACTGTATCGGTATTAACCGTCGACAGATTGTCTACATACTGCAAAAACGAATCCAGCTGCCGCAAATGCTTCTCCTTATCCTGCTCGGGAACCTCCAAACGGGAAAGCACAGCGACCATTTCGAGATCTTCTTTTGAAACCTTCGCCACAAAACTCACCATCCTGTAATTTTTCTCACCGACTGGTAATTATATCACGGATACCGCGCCACAGCAATCATGTTCCGTTTTTTCATTCAGTTGCTCTCGCAACCTGCGAAGCGTGATTGAAGGATACAATTAGCTTGCTTTTTCTTTCATATTTTTTTCATGTTATGTTCGTTTGTTTCACGTGAAACATTTTTTCGTAAATCATTTTTTATTCTGCACAGATTTTTTCCAAACAAAAAACCTTGAAAATGACCGTATTGTCGCGGTTAGTATAAATTGTGAAAAAATTTTCAGGTTACGTTCTATTGTTTCACGTGAAACATTTTTTCGGATTTTCTTTTTCCTCTTGTCTTCTTTTGGTTGCTCCAGCCACAATTTCCTTGACGCAACCGTCGCTTCTGTGTTAAAATTTACCAAATATATTTTTATCGCAAAAGGAGGCGCCTACCATGTTCGCAATGTCCACGGCAGACGCACGTCCGTTCAAACAAACAAACAAACAAACAAACAAACAAACAAACAAACAAACAAACAAACAAACGCGAACTTATATTCGATAATTATCGAACACCATGCGCTGTTTGTTTCGTGCGCACAAAATTTGTTTTTAAGCACAAGGGTAAACTTCGCCCTTGTGCTTTTTCTTTACCTAAAATCAACCAAAGGAGTATCCGAAAAACATGATCAAACGGAAGAAACAGAAATGGGATTTCCAAGCCATGGCCGTGGGCAAGTTCGTTGACGACGAGCACACCATCTGGTCGGAAAACACGAAGGCCTACGGCTCCGTCAAGGAATTCGTTGCGGACATCGGCACGAAGCAGCTATACTATATACCGCTCTGCGAGGACCTTCGGGTCAAACCTGAAAATCTGAACGAATATCTGGAGCAGCATGACGGAGTCAAGGAAATGTGCTCGCTAATCAAAGTGCTTTTGGCGGTTCATTCCAATATCGCCATCAAGGGCTTCAAAAGGGCGAGGGATGCCGAGAATTTCCTTTCGCTCCTTGAGCAGCTTGACTACGAGGTCCCGCCCGACCAAGAGACCGAGTCCCTGATGACGGACATCCCGAAAGAGAACCTGAAGAAATGGACAAACCTGCGCCATCGTTCCTTGGTAGACTGGAATCCGCAGTAAAAACCACCTTGCAGGGGCCACGCCCCTTTAAAATAAGACTTTTTAATAAAGGAAGAAAAACACCGGGAGTTGGTTCTATGAGCGAAGCCGAGACAAGATAACAAAGGATACGAGCATTGTAAGGAAGCAAGAAAGGATTGATGACTTATGACCATGACGGTCAAGAACAACCTCTCAGCGATCAACACGCTGAACCAGCTGGACCGCAACCAGTCCGACCTCACGAAACAGCTCCAGAAGCTCTCCTCGGGCATGAACCTGAACACCGCGAAGGATAGCCCTTCCGCCTACGCCATCAGCGAGCGGATGCGCGTGCAGATTCGCGGTCTCGACCAGGACCTGAAGAACACGCAGAACGCCCGCGCACTGATGAACACCGCCGAGGGCGCGGTACAGAGCACCATAGAGATCCTGAAGACTTTCAAGGACAAGGCTCTCGACGCGGCCAATGACACGAATACCGACACGGACCGCGCCACGATCCAGCGCGAGCTGGACCAACTCATTTCCCAGATCGACGACAACGCCTATGTAACTTACAACGGGAAAATCCTGCTGGACGGCTCCATGGGCGGCAACATGGCCGCCGACGAGCAGGGCGTGATCCTCGACTTCATGAGCTATCTCGACAACGCGAACCTTTCGGCGCAGGACGCGCTGGACGGCGCGATCAACTACGCCACGGGCGGCCTCTTCCAAAACGAGGCGGACCTGAGAACCCGCTTCGTCGCCGACATGGCCGGCGGCGATCTTCTCGGGATGTGCGGCATCAATCTTGACAACAAAGACACGGGCGCCATCACGGGCCTCGACGCCGGCGGCGAGAAAGAAAAGACCGCAGAAAGCATCGTGCCGGAAGAAGGGCTTCCCTATGGAGGCGCTCCAAGCGGTACATCGACCATCAACGGCCTGACGGTTACATGGCCCTCTACGATCGACACCGATACAAAAACGGCCATCACGTCGGCGCTGAACAACCAATGGCTGAAAAACTGCATGGATTTGATTGACGAATCATATCAAATGAACTTCCTCGAATCCGGCACCACCGTCCGCTCCATGACTGTAAACCTTGACGCCTCCGTCCCGAGCGGCACATTGGCTCAGGTGGTAAACTCCTTCAACCCTGCGACAGGCGTCACCACCGGGCTGGAGTTGCAAATCAACATGAGCTATTACAACC
>CAMVIO010000107.1 GCA_947167555.1 uncultured Selenomonadales bacterium | reverse complement strand
CGGGATCCTCCACGGATTCCCCGACATAAGTAAACGCGGCAAAATGAAACACCGCGTCTATGTCATGATTGCGAAATACCGCCTCCAACTCGTCAGGATTCGCCAGATCCCCCTTTATGAACGTCCCCCATTTCACTGCTTCCCGATGACCATAAATAAGACTGTCAAAAACAACCGTCTCATAGCCTTCCTGATGAAGCGCTTTATTGATATGGGAACCGATATATCCGGCCCCGCCGCAAACAAGAATTGCCATTGATTTTCACACTCCCTGCGCAGTCAGCGAACGCGCCAACGCCAACGCCCGTTCCACCGTCTTGTCCATATCGTAATATTTATATTCGCCAAGCCGCCCGCCGAAAATCACGCGTTCCGAGGCCGCCCGCGCCAGATACTTTTCATACAGTGCCTGATTTTTCGCGTCGTTCACCGGGTAATAGGCGTTGTCGCCCCGCTTCCACGCCGCAGGATACTCCTTCGTAACAATTGATACCGGCTTTTCCATAATCGCCGCGTTCTGCGGCTCGAAATGCTTATGCTCGATCACGCGCGTGTACGGCGTCTCCGTGTCGGTGAAGTTCATCACCGCTACGCCTTGGAAATTATCCGTTTTCATTCGCTCATGCTCGAACCGTAGCCCCCGATACTCCAGTTCACCCAGTTCATAATCAAAATACTCGTCAATCGCGCCCGTATAAACAACGCGCTTCGCATTCTGCAAATAATAATCCCGGTCAGCCAAGAAGTCCGTCCCGAGCCGCACCTCCACACCGTCCAGCAGCGCTTCAATCAACCCGTTATACCCACCGTTGGGAATGCCCTGCCATGGATCGTTGAAATAATTGTTGTCATAAGTGAAACGAAGCGGCAGCCGCCGGATAATGAACGCCGGAAGCTCGCGGCAATCGCGTCCCCATTGCTTTTCCGTATAGCCTTTAATCAGCTTTTCGTAAATATCGCGTCCGACGAGAGAAATCGCCTGTTCCTCCAGATTCTTTGGCTCAACCGTCATTCCCGCCCGCTGCTCCTCGATTTTCGCCCGCGCCTCAGCAGGCGTCCTCACGCCCCAGATCTGATGGAACGTGTTCATGTTGAAGGGCAGATTGTACAGCTCGCCCCTGTAATTCGCAACGGGGCTGTTGATAAACGGATGGAACCCAGCGAACCGGTTCACATACTCCCAGACCTCGCGGATGCTCGTATGAAAGATATGCGCGCCGTAAAGATGCACGGGAATCCCGTCCCGCTCCTCGCAGCGGATATTCCCGCCGACCGCCTTGCGCCGCTCCACAACAAGCACGCGCCACCCAGCATCAGAAAGCTCTCGCGCCAAAACGGAGCCAAACAGCCCCGCCCCGGCAATCACCACATCGTATTTCATGCCCTCTCCTCGCCGTCCAACTGCTCTACGAAATACCGGCCAATTTTCGCGATGAAGCCCAGCACATCCTCATGCAGCGTCTCGGGAAAAGCGTTCAACGCCGGTCCCGTCTCGAAATTCAGCACACCCTCAAAATGAATCTTTCGAAGCCCGCGAATAAAACCTTCCCAATCCGTCGACGACGTATTTTCCCTCGTCCGCGTAAATGTAAACGGAATCTGGTGCAAATCCCGTACACCATCGTTGTCATGGATATGCAGCACCTTCAGCCGGTGACCCAGCGTCGTGATGAATTTTTCAAAATCCAATCCTATGACGTTCGCATGCCCCGTATCGAAGCAAAAGCCCAAAACCTCCGCGCCGTATTTCTCGTTCATCCGGTCGATGCGATTCACGCATTTTCGCACATCGCAGCAAGGGCCCTCGATCAGATGATCCGCGATTCCGTCGTACAGATTCTCGATGCAGACCGTGATTCCCATTTCCTTCGCCATCGGCGCAATATACTCCAGGAACGTCTCCGTGTGCTTCCATTCCTCTTCCTCCGAGCCGAGGAACCGCGCAAGCTTGAACCCGTGAATCACGATGTATTTGCACCCCATGAACGAGCAGAGCTCCATGCTCTTCGGCGCGACCTCGTTCCACAGATACGCGTTCAGCTTTTGACTGCCCTTTGGCACATAAATCGGATACGGCATATGCATCTGGTGAAATGTAACGCCCGCCCGCTTTGCCGCTTCCTTATGCGGTGCGAGAAAAGCTTCCAGCTCTCGGATGGGCGCATCAAAAAAAGCGTTGATTTCCTCCCGGTATATCTCCTTGTTGATAAGATACCCATGCAGACTGAAATCCACGCAGTCGAACCCCGCGCGCCGAAGCCTTGCGAACCCTTCCCGCGGATTGCCGTCGTCAATCGCGTTTTGCGTCTGCACGCCGATTCTCAGCATCCTTTGCCTCCTGTTCTTCCAGCCGGTCAAAATGGAACGACGGCATATATTCGTCGTTGAAATACTCGATGGGATTCGAAAGCCCCATGCCCCGAAGCTGCTCCTCGATCTCCCGGTAATACACATTGCAGATAAAGATCGCCGCGTCCGGCGGCAAATCGCGCAAGCGCTCCGGCGGCTCCACCGTCAGCCCGCAAAACTTCTCGCCCCAGCGCGCCTTGTTGTTGTCGCAGGTGAAAAGCGGCGGAAACGCCTCCCCGTAGCCACCTGCCAGCGGATATAGTTCCCCGTCGCCTTTGCCAAGGCCATAACCTGTGGACGTAAAATCGGCGAAAAGGAAGCGGCGGTATCACCTAATCGCAAAACCAGCACCCCGTCAAACCGAACGGCGCGTAACCCGCGAACGAGATTCAACCAATCCGTTTGCGATTGCCCCTGATACGCCGCACTGAACGGCAGAAGCGACGCCATACGGCTCCCGTCGTTGTCCGACAGGATCACCGCCTTCAGCCGACGCCCAAGCCCCAGCACAAAATCATGCAGATTTTGCCCGCAAAGATTGCACGCCCCGACGTCCATGCAAAAGCCGAATCGCTCCTCGCCGACAACCTCGTTCAACGCATCGATGAACGAGGCTGTCTCGCGCTCATCGGAGCAAATCCCGCGGACAAAATGCCCGCTGATCATCCTGCACCGATTTTCCAGCAACAGCACGACGTCATACTGCTTCGCGCACGCAGCAAGACGCAAATAATAGGCCCGATTGGCCGCCCATGCATCCTCGTCCCCGATCCCGACGCCCAAGGGAGGCGCCAGCAAATAGCGACTCCCGAAAGACGCCGCCACGCGAATACATTCCTCCGCCAGCCTCGCAATAGGTTCGCGCAAATCCTCTTTTTCCTCATCCCGGCCCGACGGGATTCCCAAATCCGGCCCCATAGCCAACGGCGTTTTCAGCCCCAGCGCCTTGCACCGCTCCCCAAAAGGACGAAGCGCCGCCTCCAATTTCTCGGGATGATCCATGAACCACCCATGATACAAAGTTTTCTTCTTTGCCTTGCGCTGCAGTTTCGCCCACGCTTTCCAATCCTCCACGGCTTCTTCCGCATAGGCATGACCAATCGGCGCAAGCGGAATCCCGGAAAATCCCGCTTGAGCAATATCCTTCAGCCCTTGCCCCGGAAACTTGGAAGAGACTATGCCGCTTGTCGAACACAGGACGTCCATCCGTTTCCCTCCAAATTTATACCTTCATTTACGCCGATAACTAAATCCTGCCTAAGTCCAAACAATGAATCGCAAACAGCGGAACATTGACGAGCCATGCTTCCTGCCTATAGTTATTCATTGATAACCGAATCGCTTTTGTCGGCTCATGCTTTTCAACGTATGCCTTCAGGCTTTTCGCCTGCACATTGTGTTCGGCCTTGACCTCGAAAGGAATAACCTCCATATCGTGTTGTATCATGAAATCAATCTCATATTTATTGCTTTCCGATAAAAAATAATATGGGACATACCCTTTATCGGCAATCAACTGCTGACATACATACTGCTCTGTCAGAGCCCCCTTGAATTCCACAAACAAGCGATTCCCTTCCAGCAGCGACCTTGCGTCTATCCCGCTGATCGCTCCCAATAATCCTACATCAAGGAAAAACAGCTTGTACGCATTCATTTCCTGATACGCCTTCAGAGGTATTGCCGGCTTTGCTATACGATGAACCCGTGTAATCAATCCGCAATCAAGCAGCCACTCAATGGCTATCTCCAAATCCTTGGCGCGCGCCCCTTTTTTTACTTGACCAAAAAAGAACTTTTTGTTTTCCTTTGCAAGCTGTACAGGGATAGCGTTCCAAACCATGCGCACCCTTGGCAGCTCACGGGCATCGACATGCTTCCCGAAATCCGCCTCGTACATCTCGATGAGCTCCGACTGCATACGCCGCGCCGCATGGTAATCATGCGTTTCCGCAAAAATTTTCACAGATTCCGGCATTCCTCCGACATAATAGTAATTTTTCAGCCAAGACACAAACTTATCTTGAAATGTACTGATCAATGCCCAGTCGCCCTGTTCGAGCAAAGCTGCAAGCCCATCTTCTCCCACTGCATACAAAAATTCCACGAATGTCAGGGGATACAAACGCAGCGTATTAACCTTGCCTACAGGAAAAGAAGCCCCTCCATGAATCGCTACGCCCAATAGCGAACCAGCCGCCACAATGTGATACTGTGCTGCTTCCTCACAGAAATATTTCAAGGAAGCGATGGCGTCCGGCGCCTCCTGTATCTCATCAAAAATAAGCAGCGTGTCCTCCGGCGTAATCGATACGCCGGTTTCCGCGTTGATTGCCATCAGCAACCGATCAATCGAAAAATCTTCGGAAAAAACCTGCTGCATACGATGATTGTTATCAAAATTAACATAGGCAATCTTTTTATAATACCTTTTGCCAAACTCCCGCATAAGCCAAGTCTTTCCGACCTGGCGCGCCCCTTTAAGTATAAGCGGCTTCCGTTGCGGCGAATCCTTCCACTGTACCAATTCACGCAGTAAACTTCGTTCCACAGCTATCCCTTCTTCGCGTTTTTCGACCGTCTTTCGTCTATTATTATACACCTTTTAGAACGAACAGGAAAGTAATTTTAACATTTTTCGGAACGTTTACCTGCTTTGTCGACCAACCTCACAACAACTTCTTCTCAATCAGCTTTTTCAGTCTTGTCGACGACGTGGACTCCGTATAGGGGAAAAACACCATCGTCGCGCCTCGTTCCTCCAAAAATTTCTTCTTTGCCAACCACAGCGGATCATGCTCATAGTCGCTGCCGGAAAACTGGACGTCAAAACGATAACGCGCCCATGCATAATCTGTATCAGGGTTATCAAAGGGAATCTCAACAACCTCATCAACATAGCGACAAGCTTTTACAATTTCAACGCGCTCGTCAAAAGACACAAACGGCTCGACCTTTTTACCTTCCCGCACCTGTTTATCCGTAACCACACCAACAATCAAGTAATCACATTGCGACTTAGCTCGCCGCAAAATATTGAGATGACCGATATGGAAAAGGTCAAACACGCCCGCCACATAGCCGACATGAAACTTCTTTTTCTCCTTTGATTCCTCTCTCGTAAAAATGGCAGCCTGCCGTTTTATCGGATAGAACCGCTGCGGGTCGTAAACGCCTCGCTCCTTCACGCCCATTGCCTCAAGCTGATCTACGATGGATAAATACTCCTTGACGCAGATGATTACCTTGTATTCGCCCGGTAAAAAGCTTCGCAAAAGTTCCGGCGATTCAATCCTGTAATCTCCCAACATTGTCCCCCATTTTGCCTGATTGTTGTCAACAATGGCAAAGGGTGGATACGTATGTCCATACATTTCCAAGAAATGTAGAGCAAACTTCCCAGCGCCAAACAAAATCAATTTGCGGGTATCCGCATGATAGAACAAGTCATCAAAAAGGCTCCGGCGAGTTATCTCGGAACAATTCATACGTGCCCGATTCTGATTGACTGTAGCGCCGTTGCGTCGATGCTTTTGATAATACGACGCCAATTTGTCTTTTTGGAGCAACTTATCAATAAACGATTGATTATACCGATCCCACTTCTCCCGGTATTTTCCCAATCCCAAGTAAGCAACCATTTGATCCATGGGAAATGACAAATACAGCTCCGGATGCAGCGAATAAAAGGAATGAACAACCCGAATCAGTATGGCATTGGCCGGGTAATTATCCTCACAAAACTCTTGATCAAAAAAAACATACTCCCCATCGACATAAAAACTGTTCAAGGGAATAAGATCAACATACCCCTTGCGAAGAATCACACCATTTCCGTCCCCTTTGTCCGGCGCAGCCCACTCCGAAGACCGCAGTACGCACTCCTTGAACTGGTCAAGCGCCCGAAAGAACGCATCGCGATCCTCCCGAAACAGCCGCTTAAGATGTACCTGTCCTGTTTCCGTCGGAATATATGGCATAATATATCGGTTGCCTTCCAATCGCCCCGGCACGACCTTCAGCCCATGCGACTCTAAATCTTCACTCGCCGACGCAATCTGCTGCAGCCGCTTTATCCCTTCCGGATATATGGCGCGCTTTTCCACAGTATCATTGCCATGAATAATCGTTAAAAAAGCGTCTTCTCGTTTCCTGTCGCTGGAGATAGTTACCTGTTGGACATCCGACAATATGCCGGACATTGTACATTCTATGATATAGGCATTAGCCATCGCATGAAGCATCCCGTTTTCCATAAGCGAACGGTACATCGTTTCCTCTTCCATGAAAACGGTATCCGGAGAGTTGTACATAGGGACAATACGTCCTTCCAAATCCTCTCTGCATTGGTACTCCTCGGCCAAAAGCAAAAAAGGATTGTTCAAATCCGGAAACACGGAAAAAAACCGAATGTTCTCCCATCCGGCCCGCCGGAGCATATCGCGAATTTCCGCCCGGCTGTACATCCGGCCAACGAATTTCTTCTCGCCGTTCGCATACACCCGCTGATAGTTTTCCACCCCATCGAAATTGTGTTTCGTATAAGGATCACGATCGCCGCAGAAATAACGGATCCCAAAGCGGTTGTTCATCCCCAGAAGCAATGTTCCGCC
>CAMVIO010000106.1 GCA_947167555.1 uncultured Selenomonadales bacterium | reverse complement strand
CGCTTTCTGGCTTTGGCGGCTTTCGCCTTCATTCGGCCTTCCTCTTTTTTGTTGGCCGCTTCGTTTTGTTTCTGTTTCGCGTACTCGACGCCCATGCCGGTGATCTTGTGGCGGACGGTCATCATCGGGTGACGGAGGAGCATTCCCTTGCGCGAGCCGTCCATGATTTCCATGAAGGTCTTGTTTGCTGCCTCACCGAAGCATGGTTCGTCGCAATGGTCGCAGAGCGGTTTCGTGACGCCGTATTTGCATTTCCCGATCTTTAGCAGCACGTTGGTCAGGAGCGCCGTGCATTTCGGGCAGAGCTTTCCGTCCTTCGTGTCGTGATTTGCGTTGCAATAGACGGCGAAGGAGGTCTTGATGTTTTCCTTTTCCTTCAGGCGGTTTTCCTTCAGGCTTTCCGTCGGGTCCTTCTTCTTGCGGAACCGCTCGGGAAGGTATTTCTGTATTTTGTCCATGAAGCCCATGTGCCAATCTCCTTTTTGTTTCCGTAGATTCAGTTCTTATTAGTATAATCTGCGGCGCGGGGAAAAGCAAGCAAATTTTCCCGAATTGCAAAGAGGGGAAAAATAGGCTAAAATATATAATGCGGCAAAATATATGATAAATTGAAACGAAACGCAG
Source organism: uncultured Selenomonadales bacterium (assembly GCA_947167555.1). Lineage (GTDB taxonomy): Bacteria > Bacillota > Negativicutes > Selenomonadales > Selenomonadaceae > RUG12372. Next base: position 6,354 of record CAMVIO010000106.1, on the reverse strand, counting down.
GAAAGGCGGGGCGTTTTTCATGGATAATAAAAAGAGAGGGCTGCTTTTCAAGTTCGCGCTCATTTTCACGTTTTTCACGCTGCTTGCGGTGGTCCTGGGCGGTCTTGCCACGTATTACAGCCAGATGGAGTCTTACCGGCGGCAGTGCGAGACGAATATCCGTCAGATCGGCGAGTATCTGGAACGGCTGATCTTGCAGGACAGCGAAAATTTCGCGATTTACCAGAAGTATTATATGGAGCATTTCGCCGAGGTCGATATCCCGTATGACTTCGACAATTATCGGAAGGCGCAGGCGGAGTATGAGAAGTTGTTCGCGATGCGCCATCCGGGGCGAACTTTCGGTGTAGACATTGCGTTCGACGCGATGGATCCCGAGGTGCAGAAGGCGTGGTTCATTTATTACCATGAGTATTGGCTGCTGACTTTCGAGGAGGCGCGGGCGGCGTTCCATATCCCGTACACCTATTACCTCGTCCCGAAGGAAGACATCTTCTATATGGTCTATATGATCGACGGCGAGCGCACCGCGAAGAAGGACAGCAACGGCAAGATCCTCTATCTCGGCGACGAGTACCTCGATCCGCTGGAAAAATATCCGGTGCAGTGGGAGGCCTGGTTCACCGGCAAGAAGCTCGACAAATCCCAGGTCTGGGACAATGAATGGGGGCACACATACGCCTACTATACGCCGCTGATCATCAACGGAAAGAAGCTGGGGCTGATCGGCACGGAGATCGAGGTCAAGACGGTCAACGAGGGAATCCTGAGCAATACCTTGAAACAAATCGCGGGCGTCAGCACTATCGTTATTCTTTGCGTGCTGGCAATGCTTTGGTTCATCAACCGCCACTATATCTCGAAGATTGTGCGGCTTGGCGAGAATCTCAAGACGTACGCGGAGGAAAAGGACGCATCGATAGCCGGCGCTATCGAAAATGACGCGACGGGCCGCGACGAGCTCTCCGCGCTGTCGATGCAGGCGGCGGCAATGATCTTGGAACTGGAGAATTACATGAAGAGCCTCGTGGAGACGACGAAAAAGCTCGGCGAGGCGCAGGAACAGGCCGACGCGATGAACGAACTGGCGAACAGGGACGCGCTGACGGGCATCCGCAACAAGAACGCCTATGACAAGGAAGTTCGCCGCGTTGAGGGGGAAATAAAGAGCGACGGAAACAAGAAATTCGGTATCGCGATGGTCGACCTGAATTTCCTGAAGAAAATCAACGATACTTATGGGCATGAGCAGGGCAATATCGCCATCAAGAAGCTTTGCCGCATGGTCTGCGTGATTTTCGCCCATTCGCCGGTTTTCCGCATCGGCGGCGACGAGTTTGTCGTGGTGCTGGAAAACAACGATTACAAGAATGTGGACGATCTGCTCGCGCAGTTCAACGGGCAGCTCAACGATATGGCAAACGACGCGGCTTTGGAGCCGTGGGAGCGGATTTCCGCCGCCATCGGCGTCGCTTTCTACGACCCCGCGACGGACAGTTCCGTGGCGACTGTGTTCAAGCGCGCGGACAAGGCGATGTACCTGCGCAAGAAGGAAATGAAGGCGGCGCGGAACGAGTAGGACGTTGTGATTCAGGCGGGAGAAACTTTTCTCCCGCCTTTTTTATGGATTGTGATATAATAATTTCGTTATTGCAGATATGGGAGGCGTTTGTCGATGCAAGTGAATGACAAAATACACGGATTTTTACTGAAGGAAATGAAAGAGGTGCCGGAGATTTCTTCCCGGTGCTTTCTTTTCGAGCATGAGAAGACCGGCGCGCGGCTGTTTTATGTGAAGAACGACGACGACAACAAGGTGTTCTCGATTTCGTTCCGCACGCCGCCGATCGACGACACGGGGGCCGCGCATATCGTTGAGCATTCGACGCTTTGCGGTTCGCGGAAGTTCCCACTGAAGGAGCCGTTCGTCGAGCTGGTCAAGGGGTCGCTGAATACGTTCCTGAACGCGATGACGTTCCCCGACAAGACGATGTATCCGGTGGCGAGCCGCAACGCGCAGGATTTCCACAATCTGATGGACGTCTATCTCGACGCGGTGTTTTATCCTCAGATGCATGAAAAGCCCGAGGTGCTGCTGCAGGAGGGCTGGCATTACGAGATCGACAGTCCGGACGCGCCGCTCCGATACAGCGGCGTCGTATATAACGAGATGAAGGGCGCGACTTCGTCGCCGGAGGACCTTCTGGAGACGGAGCTTTTGAAGCGGCTCTATCCCGATACTTCTTACGCTTTCGAGTCGGGCGGCAATCCGGAGAAGATCCCGGACATCACGCAGGAGAGCTTCGCGGCGTTCCACAAGAAGTATTACCATCCGTCGAACAGCTACATCTATTTATATGGAGACATGGACATCGACGCGCAGCTTGCGTTCATCGACGAGGCGTATCTGTCCCATTTCTCACGGCAGGAGATTGATTCGACGCTGAAGAAGCAGCCGAAGTTTGAGGCGATGAAGCGCGTCACGGCGGAGTATCCGGTGGGCGCGGAGGAGGACACGAAGGAGAAGACCTACCTTTCTCTCGGCATGATCGTCTGCGATGCGGGGGATCGGCTGACCCGCGCGGCCATGAGCATTTTGACGCACGCGCTCTTCATGACGGACGCCGCGCCGGTGACGCAGGCTTTGATGGACGCCGGGATCGGCAAGGACGTTTCGGCGTCGCTGGAGGCGCAGATTGCCCAGCCGAATCTCACCGTGGAGGTGACGAACGCCGAGCCGGAGGACGCGGAACGGTTTTATCAGGTCGTCACGGACACGATCGGGCGGCTCGTGAAGGACGGCATTGACCGCACATTGCTCGAGGCCTCGCTCAACTATATCGAGTTCAAGACGCGGGAGTCGGACTTCTCCTCGACGCCGAAGGGGCTCGTCTATAATCTCGCGGTGATGACCCATTGGCTTTACGGCGGCGACCCGGCGGAGCCGCTGTTCTACGAGAATGAGTTCAAGACGCTTCGGGACGGGCTGGACAACGGGCTGTTCGAGGATATGCTGCGCCGCTGCGTGCTGGAGAATCCCCATAAGGTTCTCGTCACGATGAAGCCGAGCCAAACGATGGCGGCGGAGCGGGAAGCTGCGACGGAAAAGAAGCTGGCTGAGAAGAAGGCTGCGATGAGCGCGGCGGAGATCGAGCAGATCATCGCGACGACGGCGCGGCTGAAGGAACTTCAGAAGACGCCGGATCCGCCGGAGCTTTTGGAGAAGATTCCGCTGCTGAAGCTGTCGGATATCCGCAAGCAGGAGGAAAAGCTACCGCTGGAAGAAAAGGAATTGAAAGGGCAGAAGGTGCTTTTCAGCGATATCCATACCAACGGCATCGCTTATCTGTCGCTGTATTTCGACGGCGCGTCGATAACCTCGGAGCAGCAGCATTACGCCTATCTGCTTTGCGATTTGCTCGGCGCGGTGGACACGGACGAGCATTCCTACGCGGAATTGACGAATCTCGCGAATCTCCATACGGGCGGATTGGATTACAATGTGCTGGCGGTGACGAAGGGCGACACGGCGGACGATTGGTTCGTGAAGTCCGTCGTCAAGGTGCGGGTGCTTGTGCGGAAGCTGCCGGAGCTTGGGAAGCTACTTGCGGAAATCCTGACGAAATCGCGTTTCTCCGACGCGAAGCGGATGCGCGAGCTGGTCAAGCAGACGCTGGCGGGGGTGGAACGGCAGATCCTGAATACGCCGAACCGCGTCATGGCGGTGCGCCTGAGCTCGTATTTCGCTCCGGCGAGCCGCTTCGAGGACGAAGGCTACCTTTCTTATTATCGTTTTCTGAAAGAGCTGGACGCCCATTTTGACGAACGGGTGCGGGAGACGGGCGAGCGGCTTTTGGCGCTGCTTGCGCAGATGTTCACGAAGCGCGGCCTGATTCTCAGCGTGATCGCCGAAAAGAAGGATTATCCGGCGGTGGAGACGGCGCTTTCTTCGTTGCTCGACGTCTTGAACGACAAGGCGTATCCGGCGGCGCAGCAGCCGAAAGAAAACGAAGTGAAGAACGAGGCGCTGGTCATGTCGAGCCGCGTGCAGTATGTCGGCAAGGGCGGGAATTTCGTCCGGCTGGGCTACAAATTCACCGGCGCGATGCGGGTGCTGGAGACGATCATGCGGTACGGCTATCTCTGGACACGGGTTCGGGTGCAGGGCGGCGCTTACGGTTCGTCGGCGCAGTTCGCGCGGAACGGCCTGATGCTTTTCACTTCGTACCGCGACCCGAATCTCACCGAGACCTTGCAGGTTTACGATGAGATTGCCGACTACCTGAAAAATTTCACGGCGTCGGAGCGGGAAATGACGAAATATATCATCGGCACCATCGCCACGGTGGATATGCCGTTGACGCCGCAGATGAAGGGGAATCTCGCGGCGGTGCTCTATCTGCGCGGAATCACGCAGGAGGACCGCCAGCGGCAGCGCGACGAAATCCTTGCGGCTGACGAGAACGCAATCCGCGCCCTCGCGCCGATTGTCGAGGCCTGCATGAAGAAAGACATGTACTGCGTCTTCGGCGGCGAGGAAAAGGTGCGGGAGAACGAGAAGATTTTCAGCCGCGTCGTGCGGGCGATGGAGTGAAAGGAGTTTGAACTGTGCGTAAAAATAAAGTCGTTTTATTGCTCTGCGTTTTCTTTCTCGTGTTGTCCATGTTTGCGGGACAGACTGCGCGGGCTTCGGAGGGCGAGGGCCGGTACAGGCTCTCCAAGGTGCTGATATTGAGCCGCCATAATCTTCGTTCACCTACGACAAGCGGAAGCCGCATCGTGAATTCGCTGACGCCGCATTCGTGGTTCCATTGGACGGCGGGGCCGGGGGAGCTTTCGATGAAGGGCGCGCAGCTCGAGACGATCATGGGGCAGTATTTCCGCCAATGGCTGGAGAGCGAAGGGCTTATCGGCGCGAATTATGTGCCGGAGATCGGCGAGATGCGCTTCTATGCAAATTCCTATCAGCGCACGATTGCCACGGCGCGTTATTTCGCTTCCGGGATGCTGCCGATGGCGAATATCCGCGTCGAGCGCCATCTGGAACTGAACGAAGCCGACCCGGTGTTCATGCCGGAGACGCCCGAGACGTTCAGCGACGAGTTTCGCGCGCGGACGAAAAAAGAGGTCGAGGCGCTGGGCGGCGTTCAGGGGATTGGCAAGCGGCTGGAGCCGGACGCTGCTCTGGTCGCGGAAGTGATCGATTTCGAGGATTCGGAGTACGCGCGGGAGAATGGCGTTTCTTCATTCACGGCGGACGATCTGGCCTTTGATATAGACACGATGCGGCTGACAGGCTCTATTCGCGTGGCAGGACGCGCCAGCGACGCGCTGACATTGCAGTATTACGAGGCGGACGGGAGCGATTTGGCGCAGGCGGCTTTCGGACACGCGCTGACGTTCGAGCAGTGGCAAGGCGTTGCGCGGGTCAAGGACATGGGCATCAGAACGTATTTCTATTTGCCGACGATGGCGAGGCAATTTGCCCGTCCGCTGCTTTCCGTGATGCGGGACGAGCTTTCGGAGGACGAGCGGATTTTCACGTTCCTCTGCGGCCATGACGTCAACCTGGCAACCATCTTGCCGTCGCTGGAGATCGAGGAATATACGGCGCGGGATACCATCGAGGAAAAGACGCCGATCGGCACGAAGCTCGTCATTGAGAAACGGATCGGCGAGGACGGGGAAGCATACGCTTCGCTGAAGCTGGTCTACCAGAGCGCGAAGCAGATGCAAAGCCGCGCGCCGCTGACGTTGGAACACCCGCCGGTCATCATTCCGCTGCGCCTGCAAGGATTGCAGGCGAACGAAGACGGGCTGTATCTGTTCGACGACGTCGTCCGACGATTCGACGAAGCGATGGTTAAGGCCGACGAAGTCGCGTAAGAATGAAAAAAGCCGCTCCGAAGAACGGCTTTCCGGCTTTCGCCTCCCTCTGCATGGCCGACCAAGCCATCGAGGTATTCACTGACGGAGGCTCAACCCGTCAGTGCTTGCCATACGGCATTCGCGATTACTCCAGCCAATACAGCCAAAGCAAATCGTAGAATCGAAGACTTCAAGCGTATCACCTCCCTTCAGGAGGGAGCCGAAAAAAGTATAGCATTATTTAAAAATATATGCTATACTGAGTGCAATCGAAGATTTCAAGTTGGTTCACCGTCTGACCAACGGTGGGCAAAACAAAGAAACCTCCCGCAAGGGGGGCTTTTTTGTTTTGCAAGATTGGCTTCGTCTTTTTTGCATACTGTCTTTGACAAACTCTGAACTAAGGCATTATAACTCGTTATAACTCGTTGAAACGCCGCTGAGGAGATTTTGTCTGTAGACAAAATCTGATAGTAGGCGTTATAA
>CAMVIO010000105.1 GCA_947167555.1 uncultured Selenomonadales bacterium | reverse complement strand
GCGAAAACCAAATGTCAAGGGAAACGATATGCGCGACAAATCTTTCATGTTTTTTCACGTTATGTTCTATTGTTTCACGTGAAACAATAGAACATAACATGAACGCTCTTTCAGATTATGTTCGTTTGTTACAGGCTTCGCCTGCATAAGGGACTGTAAAAAGCTGACGCTTTCAACAGTCTCTTATCACGTGAAACATTCGGAAACACTCCGGTCAAGATCCGGCTTGGTATCATGGCGCGTACTATGTACGAAAAAACTGCGTACTTGCTTTATTTTTCGGAGATGGTATGCTTGATACATCGGAACGATGAAAGGAGATTTCTTATGGAAGTGTGCAATATAATCGACGCGTTTCAGCAAAAAGAAAGACAAGCCCCCAAGGCTTTCGCGGTGCTGGACGGGGAACGACGGCTTTGCCGGGAGGAGCTTTCCCGATTGGCGGACACGATCGCGGCGCGGCTGCCGGAGGGATGCCGCCGCGTCGGCGTCATCATGGATCATTCCGCGGAAATGATCGCCGCCATTCTCGCCGTGTTGAAGCGCGGCGCGGCGTATGTCCCGGCGGAGCCGACGTTTCCGAGGGAACGGATTCGGTTCATGATGGCCGACGCCGGAGTGGACAGCGTCGTCACCCAAGAAAAATATCGCGGCTTGGTGCGGGAAATCCCCTGCGTTTTCGTGGAGCGCGGGGAACCCATCGACGAGCGCGCGCCGATTTTTTCCCCACGCGGAGGCGGCGAAGCTCCCGCCTATATCCTTTACACCTCCGGCACGACGGGAAAACCCAAGGGCGTGACGGTGAGCAACGGAAACGTGCTGCATTACATCCGGGCGTTCCGCAAGGAGTTCCGTCCCGGCGTGCGCGACGTCGTGCTCCAATACTCGGTGTGTTCCTTTGACATTTTCGTGGAGGAAACCTTCGGCGCGCTGCTGTCCGGCGCGGCGCTCGCGATTCCCTCGGCAAGGGACAAGGAAAATATCGGGCGGCTGATGCGCTTTGCGAAAGCCGCGCAGGTCACTATCATCAGCGGCTTCCCGTATCTGCTGCAGGAAATGAACGACCTGCCGGAAATTCCGGCGAGCCTTCGGCTTTTGATCAGCGGCGGCGACGTACTGCGGGCGTCGTATGTGGATCGGCTGGTGGGCAAAGCGGCGGTTTACAATACTTACGGCCCGTCGGAGACCACCGTATGCGCCTCTTACTACAACTGCTCCGAGGGCGCGCCCCTGCCCGACGGGACGTATCCCGTGGGAAAGCCGATCCAAGGGGCGGAAATCGTGATTCTGGACGAGGACGGGAACAAAGCGCCGCAGGGCAGGACGGGAGAGATTTGCATCCTGGGCGGCGGCGTTTCCCTCGGCTATTTCGGCGACCGAAAAAAGGAGAACGCGGCCTTCGAGTCGCTGGCCGACGGACGGCGCATGTACCATAGCGGCGACCTCGGCTATTGCCTGCCGGACGGGAATATCGCGTTCCTGCACCGCAAGGACACGCAGATCATGATCTTGGGCAAGCGCGTCGAGGTCAGCGAGGTGGAAAATGTGCTGCTGCAATCCGGCTTGGTGCGGCAGGCCTGCGTCCGCCCCCAGACAGACGACCGGCAGCTTTCCTACATGGTCGCCTACATCGTCAAGCGGGACGAGGGCGTCGCCCTGCCGGACATCAAGGCGTATTTGGCAGAGTATTTGGCGGAGTTCATGATTCCGGAGTTCTTCGTGGAAATGGAGCGCTTGCCGCTCAACGCCAACGGCAAAGTGGACACGGCCGCACTCCCCGCGCCGGAAAGGAAGCGGGCGGCGGCATGAACGCGGAAATACGGCGGCTGTCCGCTTCGGATCTGGAACTGTTGCTTTCCCTCCGCATGGAAGTTTTGGGAACGGTCTTCGCCGAGGAAAAAAAGGAGCTGGACCGCGCGGCGTGGGCGGCGCTTCGGGAGGAAAACCGCCGCTATTATCTCGCGGCGATAGACGCGGGCGAGCATATCGCCTGCGCCGCTTATGCCGGCGGCGAAATCGCCGGGTGCGGCGGCGTCTGCCTGTACCGGGAAATGCCTTCGCCGGACAACCGGAGCGGCAAATGCGCCTACCTGATGAATATTTACACCCGCGCGCCGTATCGGGGCAAGGGCGTCGCCAAAGCCGTCTGCGAATGGCTGATCGGCCAAGCGAAGACGCAAGGCGCGGAAAAAATCTATCTCGAAACCTCGGAGGGCGGCAAGCGGCTTTACCGTGCGTTGGGTTTTCATGAAATGAAAGATTATATGAAATTGGAATAAAGGAAACACCGAATAAGTCCCTCCGCGCCTCTGTCGGTTCTTTTCCCGGCTGTCGTTGTCAAATGCCTCTCGATGTAGCTCTGCTACGACTTCGAGGCATTTTCCTAGACATCCGGAAAAATCCCTCGACAGATGCACGAATTGACTTAATCGTTGTTTCCTAAAGGAGGCGCGATATGACGACGAAACCAAAGGAATACATGAGCTATGAGGAATATCTCGAAAAGGTCAAGCAGGGCATCGTGACGGAGGACGGGCGTTGCCCGGTGACGCCGCTGCTCGTCATGCTGCAAGGCCGCTGGAAGTCCCAGCTCATGTATGAGATGTGCATTTATGACAGCGTGCGTTTCGGGCAGCTCAAAAAGGACCTGCCCGGCATCACCAACACGATGCTGACCAAGAGCCTCCGGGAATTGGAGGAGGACGGACTCGTCCATCGGGAGCAGTTCAACGAAGTCCCGCTCCGCGTGGAATACTCGCTGACGGACATGGGGCGCGACCTTCTGCCCGTGTTCTACGCGATCATGAACTGGGGCTTCAAATACGAAAAAGAAATTTACGAAGCGAAAGAGGATAAATGAGAATGGCATTTCCATCGGACGTGTGGAACGCGGCGGGAAAAACGGTGGCGCTTTTCCCCTCGGAAAAAGGAAACGCCCCGCTGGTGCTGCTGCACACGGTACAGGGCGAAGGCGAGGACGTATATCGAAAGGCGCGGGGCATGACGGGCGCGGATTTTTCCTTCGCCGCCGTCGGCGGCCTCCGCTGGGACGACGAGATGTCCCCGTGGGAAAGCCCGCCGCTCTTCAAGGGCGACACGCCCTGCACGGGCGGCGCGGACGCTTACCTTGCGACGTTGACGGGCAACATCCTGCCCGAAATCTTGTCGCGGCTTTCCGCCGCGCCCTCGTTTCTCGCGCTGGCGGGCTACTCGCTGGCGGGGCTGTTCGCCGTCTACGCGACCTACCGGACAGATCGGTTCTCGCGGATCGCCAGCGCCTCCGGCTCTTTTTGGTTCCCCGGCTTCTTGGATTTCGCACGGAAACATGAACCGATAAAAAGCCCGGAGCGCGTCTATTTTTCCCTCGGCGACAAGGAGGCGAAGACGCGGAACAAAATCCTTCGCACGGTGGAGGACAACACCCGCGCCCTCTATGCGCGGTACGAAAGCACGGGCGTCAATACTGTATTCGAGCTGAATCCCGGCAATCATTTTCAGAACGCGCCGGAACGGATGGCAAAAGGGATTGCGTGGATATTGGGGGCGTAACGGAGGCAACGACATGGACAAGAAAGATATAAAAAGAGCGCCCGTACCGCAGCATATCATCGTGCGCGGCGCGCGGGCGCATAATCTGAAAAATATCGACGTGGAAATTCCGCTGGGGAAGCTGACCGCCATCGCCGGGGTGTCCGGCTCCGGCAAATCGTCGCTGGCCCTCGGCACCCTTTACGCCGAAGGTTCGCGCCGATACATGGAAGCGCTTTCCACCTATACGCGGCGGCGCATTTCCCAAGCGGGAAAAGCGGATGTGGACGAAGTGCGCCATGTGCCCGCCGCCCTCGCGCTGCGGCAGCGTCCCGGCGTTCCCGGCGTGCGCAGCACCTTCGGCACGGCCTCGGAGCTTTTGAACAGCCTGCGGCTGCTCTTCTCCCGTCTCGGCAGCCACCCCTGCCCCAACGGCCATCTGGCGAAGCCCAGCATGGCGGTGGCGCTGATGCAGCCGACGCGCTGTGAGGTATGCGGCGAGGAATTTTACGGCCCCGGCGCCGAGGCTATGGCCTTCAATTCCGACGGCGCCTGCCCCACCTGCGGCGGCACGGGCGTTCATCGCGTCGTGGACGAGTCCACGCTGGTGCCGGACGAGTCCCTTTCCATCGACGAGGGCGCGGTGCTGCCGTGGCAGACCTTGATGTGGTCGCTGATGAAGGACATCGCCCGCGACCTCGGCGTGCGGACGGACGTCCCCTTTCGCGAGCTGACGAAAGAGGAACGCGAGATCGTGTTTCACGGCCCGGCGGTCAAGCACCACATGGTCTATCAAATCCAAAAGACCGGCGCGGCGGGGGAAATGGACTTCACTTATTTCAACGCCATCTACACGGTGGAAAACGCGCTGTCCCACGTCAAGGACGAAAAGGGCATGAAGCGGGTGGAAAAATTCCTGCGGGTCGGCACCTGCCCGGACTGCCACGGCACGCGGCTCTCGGAAACGATCCGGAAATCCATGCTTGCAGGGAAGAATCTCGCCGAGGCCACGTCCATGACGCTCGACGCATTGATCCCGTGGGTGAAGTCCGTCCCCGAAACGCTGCCGGAGGAGCTTCGCCCGATGGCGAAAAATATTATCCGGTCGTTTCTCGACAACGCGAAGCGGCTGAAAGATTTGGGGCTTGGCTATCTTTCCCTCGACCGGGCCAGCAGCACCCTTTCCAACGGCGAGCGCCAGCGGGTGCAGCTTGCCCGCGCGGTGCGAAACGAGACGACGGGCGTGCTCTATGTGCTGGACGAGCCGAGCATCGGCCTGCACCCGTCGAACCTCGAAGGGCTGATGAATGTGATGGACAGCCTTGTGGCCGACGGCAATACGGTGGTGCTGGTCGACCACGACGTACAGGTCCTGAAGCACGCGGACTACATGATCGAGATGGGGCCGCTGGCGGGGAGCGACGGCGGCACGGTCATCACGAAAGGCAGCGTGGCAGAAGTCGCGAAAAGCAAAGCGTCGAAAATCGCGCCCTTCCTCACGGGAGAGACGAAAATATCGCGGGAGCGCATCGACAAGAAAGAATTGTTCGCCAAAGGGCGGATTCGGCTGGAGACCTTGCCGCTCCACACCGTACACGAGCTTTCCGTCGAAATCCCCAAAGGGCGGCTGACCGCCGTGACGGGCGTGTCCGGTTCCGGCAAGACCACGATGGTCTTGGAAAGCCTGATTCCCGCCTTGAAAGCGCAGATCGAAGGGAAAAAACTGCCGGAGCACATCAAAGCGGTGGAGGCGGACGGCATTGCCCGCGCCAATCTCATCGACGCGACGCCCATCGGCATCAATATCCGTTCCACACTGGCGACGTACAGCGGCGTGCTGGACGATCTCAGAAAACTTTTCGCCGCGACAAAGGAAGCCAAAGCGCAAAAACTCGGCGCGGGCGCGTTTTCCTACAACACTGGGAAACTCCGCTGCCCCACCTGCGACGGCACGGGGCAGATTTCCCTCGACGTGCAGTTCTTGCCGGACGTGACGATTCCCTGCCCGGACTGCCAAGGCGCGCGCTACGGCAAAGACGCGGAAAAAATCCGCTGGACGCCGAAGAAATCGGAAAAGTCCTACACCCTGCCGGAGCTTCTGCAAATGACGGTGCGGGAGGCGATGCCCCTCTTCTCCGCCTCGAAAAAAACCTACAACAAATTAGCCGTACTGGACGGGCTTGGTCTCGGCTACCTGACGCTCGGCGAGGACACGCCCGCGCTGTCCGGCGGCGAAGCCCAGCGGCTGAAGCTGGCCGCCGAGATGGGAAAGACGCAGGAGGACGCGGTCTTCGTTTTCGACGAGCCGACGATCGGCCTGCACCCCTTAGATGTGCAAGTGCTCCTCGGGGTATTCCACAAGCTGGTGGAAGCGGGCGCTACGGTCGTCGTCATCGAGCACGATTTAGACGTCATCCGAAACAGCGACTACATCATCGACATGGGCCCGGGCGGCGGAGAAGCGGGCGGCCGCGTCGTGGCCTGCGGCACGCCGGAAGAAGTCGCCGCGTCGAAAAAGAGCGTCACGGGACGATATATCGCGCAGGATTCGCGCGCATGACCGGAGGCAGTCCGGGCGAATATGCGGAAAACAAAAAGAATTTTTCAGGTATTGACGGCAAAAACCGCCGGACGATGATTTTCGTCCGGCGGTTTTCTATTCTTTCGCGACAATTTCGGAAACGGCGACCAGCGCCGCTTCGCCGCTGATGGCGATGCGTCCGTTTCCCTGCAAGCGGCAATACAGATGGCCGCCGCGCCTTGACGCTTGGTAGGCATGAATTTCCGATTTTCCCGTGGCCTCGGCCCAATACGAAGCAATCTGGCAATGGGCCGATCCGCAAACCGGGTCTTCGGGGACGGCGAGCTTCGGGAAGAAACTGCGGGAAACGCAGTCGCAGTCCGTGCCGGAAGCGGTGACGCTTTGCCCTCTGCCGTCCAGTTTCATCAGCAGCGTTTGATTGGGCGCCATGCGCCGGATTTCTTCCTCGTCGTCAAAGACGCAGACAAGGTCGTCCCCCAAGAGCGCCTTGACGGGGCGAATGCCGAAAGCCGCTTCCATATCGTCCGTGACCGGAACCTCCCGCTGCGGGCAGACGGGGAAATCCATCTCGTACTGCCCGCCCTTTCGCGCGACGGTCAATGTCCCGCTCCGCGTGTAAAACTGCACGGCGTCGTTTTCTTTCTCATAGTAATTCAGCAGGACGAAAGATGAGGCCAGCGTCGCATGGCCGCAGAGATCCACCTCCGTCCCCGGCGTGAACCAGCGAAGCCGCCAGCCCTCCCCTTCCCGCAGGAGATACGCCGTCTCCGAAAGATTGTTTTCCATCGCCAGCTTTTGCATGAAGCCGTCGGAAAGCGGCGCCTCCGTCACGCATACCGCGGCGGGGTTGCCCGCGAAAGGCTTGTCTGTAAACGCGTCCACGATGTACTGCTTCATAAGGATTCCTCCGTTGATGATTTTTTCACACGCCTGATGT
>CAMVIO010000104.1 GCA_947167555.1 uncultured Selenomonadales bacterium | reverse complement strand
TCAGGAAATAGGTTCTGTCCCAATCCACGATCTTTCTCTCGGATTCTTTTTCCGGATGGATGTTGAACTCGTCGAGGACCATCACCTGCTTGTCCTTCAGGTCATAGAGCGGCCACTCCTTCGCCCTGCCGTCCGGAGACAAACTTGCGCTCAGCGACGGATTGCCGGTCTTGGCGAACTGTACCCACATCCTGCGAATTGTCTTTGAGAAGGTTTCGTCAAAGACTCTCCCCGTGTCGTCGGTCATCTCCGGGTGATTGAATACGGACGCAAGCTCGATCGAATGTCCGCATTTTATGAGCGGGACTGATGATTCCGGCGTGAAATAATAGGTGTACGATTTGCCGCCGGCCTTCGTCTGGGCCTCCGACAGCCTGAATATCGGCGCAATAAACCAAACCTGGCTGAACAGACGGCTGTCCCGTTCCCAGCTTTCTCCCTTTATATCACTTTGGAAGCTCTCGATAAGCTTTTTCTCCTCGTCCGACAGCTTGCCAAGCCTCCTCGCCTTGCGTTCGGCGGCCCACTGCTGAAAACCTTCCACGCCGAAGCCGCACACGAAAAAGTCAAATTCATCCTTGTTGCAGCCCTGAAGGATATTTATATCCTTCGCCGCGCCGTTCGCGTATGCCTCATAGGTATCCAAAGGCAAATGGCTTCCGTCCCTTTCCGGGAATTGGCGCATCGAAAGCACGGCTGACGCCTCGAAAATCTTCTCGGCGTCGACCTTCTGCAAATCGGCAACGGTCTTGCAGCCGAGGATTTCCATCAGTTCATTCGTGCAGCCGACGGCTTCCTCAGCGGATCTCGTTTGGTTCGGGGAACCGCTCTGGGCAATGACCCGCTTGAAATACGCATGGGAGCCCTTCATCAGCGGAAGCAGGGTACAGCTTCCCGCGCCGGCGGACTCGCCGAAGATGGTCACATTGCCGGGATCGCCGCCGAATCCCGCGATGTTCTCATGCACCCACTTCAAGGCTGTCAACTGATCCATGAGCCCCAAATTCTGCGCGTCCGGGTAATCTTTGCCGTCCGGCAGGTGGGACAGGTGCAGGAAGCCGAAAGGCCCGAGCCGATACGCGATGGTGACGACGATGACGTCCGGGTTCTCTTTCACGAAATCGTGGCAGTCGAACATCGGGTCCACCGTTCCGCCCGCTTCAAAAGCGCCGCCGTGGATCCAAACCATGACCGGCCTCTTCCCCGACTTTGCGCCCGCGGATGCTTCATCCGCCTTCCATATATTCAGATACAGGCAGTCTTCATCCTGATAGAAAAGGGAACCCGTTTCCAGCTGCTCATTCCCGTAAGCGCTTTTCGCATTGTAATACGCCTCATATATGCCGTCGTCGGCCACGACGTCCACCGGCGCTTTCCAGCGCAGTTCCCCGACAGGCGGTTTGCCGGCATAGGGAATGCCCCTGTACGCGATGATATTCTCCGTCTTCTTGCCGACGAAGGTCCCGTTGACGCACTTGACCGCCAACGATTTGTCATAATTGCCGTCGGCGATCTGCTTGTTTTCGCCGTATTGCGCTCTCAGCAGCTTCTTTGCCTCATTGATCGCCTTCAGCTGCTCTTCCGCTGCGCTTGCTGCATCCATTACCTTTCCCTCCGTTTCTTGTTCCATCGCCGCCGCGGCACTGACGAGGCCCTGCCCGGTCTGCGGAAGGACATCCGCAGGCGCCGCCAACAGCATGGAAAGAGGCAGCAAAGACGCCGCCAGCCTTTTCTTCCACGAGCCTGAAAATTTCAAACGGTTCATCGAAATACCTCCCTTTGTTGGAATAAATTCGCCAATACCAAATACCTCTTAGAGCGGGTTCTCGGACAAGTACCGCTGTATTTCCTCTATCAGCAGATCGCCGTCATAATTCTTGAAAATCTTGATCATGCAGCCGCTGATCATCGGGGTCATGTCCAGCCCCAATTCCACGGAATGGGTATCCGTTTTGAAGCCGTAGCACCGCTTGCCGATACCGTAGGCCATGCCGAGCTCGACATCATTTTCATAAACCGGTTATCCCCTTTCCCATAATATAAACAATGAGATATTCTACACGCGATTCCCGGTTTCCTGCCCCAAAAAGAAAAAACGCAGAGCCGAAGCCCTGCGCTGATACTTATACGATATAGTCTAATCTCATGGCTTGCTCGGCATCGGATCGGGCGAGTTCCCGTAACGGGCGTCCCACTCGCGGCTGAAAATGCGGTAATTAAAAACATGGCCGGCGATGAAAGCCTTGCTTTCCTCCGAGACCGACGTATCGGCGTCAAACCGTGCAGCCACATCCTCGAAGCTATACTCGTTCATGCCCGGCTTCACATAGCCGCGCTGCCTGTCGCCGTCGAAAAACATTTCAAACTGCTGCTCCGGCGTCCACGCCTTCCACTGCGTTTCCTTTTCGTCGAAGTTCGGGTCGCCGGTATCCATGAACTGACCGATATAGCTGAAAAGCTGCGAGCCCAGATACTCGGCCCCCGCATGCTCGAAGAAATCGTTTCCCCGCTTCCACGGGCTCTTGTATTGGTCTGTCAGGAACGGCAGGTACACGCCGTGCAGGGCGCCGTACCGACGGGTAAATTCCTCGCCGAAATCCTTGGCCTCATGACCGTAATGGAATTTCCCGATATAGATGGGCGCGCCCAGACGGGGGTACAGGCTCTCCGCCAGCTGATGGGAATTGAAATCCCCCCAGATCAGGCTGCCGTATTTTATGCTGAAGGCCTTGTCCTGTTCCAGCGTCGCATCCGGAGTTTCCGGCGTCTGCGCTTTCCGCCGCTGCCGGAACCAGGAATCGGCGTCGGCCAGGATGCTGAACTCGTCCGTGCTGTAAAAGACAAGTACCGGTACATGATTCATATCGGGATCGTCAAAGGACGCCGACGGCACCACGGTCCCGTCCCGGAAGAAGATTGGGAACGATTCCATGCGCCCCCATGCGGGAGAGAAAATGCCGACGATACGGGAACCGGACAGACCGTAAAGCCACTGCCGCGCCGTTTTTCGGTCTTCCTCGGCTTCGGAAAGCAGCCACGACTCCGCTTCCTCTTTTGATTTCCTCACGCCGTCCTCCACAGCCAGAGGGGCGAAGCGCTCCGCGAAAATCCTGCGCGAAGGCTCCGGCTCGCAGACCAGGAAACCGGCGCTGAAGCAGACGGCCCGATGAAAAAGTCCGCGAGCCAAGTGACTGGTCAACAGTACCGTAATCGCGCGTCCTCCGGCGGAGTACCCGCTGACAGTCACGTTGCCCGGGTCGCCGCCGAAGGCCGCGATGTTCCTCTGCACCCACCGCAGCGCGGCAATTATGTCCAGCAGCACGAAATTGCCGCTGTCCTCTTCCGCGTCGCCGGTCCGAAGCGCGGGGAGCGGATTGAAGCCCAGCGCCCCCAGACGGTACGCCACGCTGACGTGGACGACGTTCAGCGACTCGCTGAACTTGTTGCCCAGCCATTCCTCCGGCTGCCCGGTCTGAAAATTACCGCCATGAAAGTACACTATGACGGGCAGCCCCCGATCCGACGAATTGCGGCGGCAGATATTGAGGGTCAGCCTGCCCTCGGCGCCGACCGTCTTGCCGTATGCGATTTGGAGGTTCCTCTCGCCGGGCTTCGTGCAGTTCAGCACGCGCTCGATCCGCGGCGCGGGCTGCGGCTTGCGCCAGCGGTTTTCGCCCGACGCGGACGCGGCGTAGGGAATGCCGAACCATTGCGCCACACGGTGCAGGCGTTCCAGATTGCCGCGAACCCTTCCGTTCTCCACCTCCACGATCAGGGGAAAGAGGGCCGGACCGTCGGAAATGCCTATCAGCTGCAGGATCAGATCGTGATGCTGCTGGAAGGAACCTCTGAACGCCGCCTCATCCGCATTGGACACCGCGTCCTCGGAAAAATCGCCCGTATCCGGATCGAGAAAATATTTGAGGTCGTCCGATGCCTTCAGCGAGATCTCGACGTATTCGTCCAGCGTCATGTCCGTCAGATAGCCGTAATATTGCAGAACCCTCAATATATCGTTAAAACGACGACAATAGTGCAGCGCGTCCAGCGCTTCGGCGTCCTCGTAAATCGACTTCGCCAAACGGCTGAAGAAATAGATTTCACGTTTTTCCTTGTTTTTCATGTGCCCAATCCCCTCTTTTCATACTTACAATGGTTGGGATAAGCGCGCCTGCACTTTGCGTCACGGTGCTTGCAGGTTCTATTATAACATATGGAAAAGGACCATGCAGAGAAATCGCCTGCATGGTCCTTTTCCATATTCCACATCAGTTTTCGAAGCAGTAATCGTTTTTGCAGTCCGGGTAGCATCCGCCGCCAGCCGCCTTCTTCAGCTGCTCTTCGTCCAGCTCCACGTCGGCCAGCTCCGCCATATACGCCTCGGCTTCTTCTTTGGTAATGTCAAAGCCCGAGCCCTTCGCCAGCGCCGTCAGCTCGTCGGCAGTCTTGCACTGCATGGCCTTCGCGACCTAGGCTTTTGTGAGTTCTTTCTTGTTGATCGGCATGATGAAATCCTCCTCACGAATTGCCTTTGCCCGCTTCCTCCAGTTCCGGGAAGAAAACGGCCGACTTCACGATATCGAATATTTCCTTCTGGCTGGTCGTCGCCATGATCTTTTGCCGTTCCGCCTCGGTGAAGCGCGAGACGGGGCCCGCCAGGGACAGTGTCAGCTCTCCCGCGCAGGCGTCCATAGCCGCTTCACCCGCGGCAGCGTCGGCACAGTGTTTTTCCCATTCCTTGCCGGCCGCGCGGGACGCGGTGAAGGCAAAAATCTCCCTGATCTCGCCGCAGAACTCCCGGAAATAGTCGCCATACGCGTTGTTGGAACGGGAAGCACAGCCGCCCCGGCAGATCAGCGCGTAGGGGCAGGCTTGGCAGGCTTTCATCAGATCCACGGTACGGGTGCGCCACTTCGCCTTGTCGAAATTCCATAAGAACCGGTTCATACCGGGCCGGATATACCCCGCCATCCCTTCGTCTTTCCCCACGACGTCCCAGCAGGTAAAAACGCGCCCGAATGGATCGACCACCAGCATGCCCTGCTCGGCTCCGCAATAGCCAGGCGCAAAATCCGGGTACTCCTTCTTTTGGAAGAGCTTCTGCATATGGTTCCAGATCCGACTGTACTGGCTCTGGCGTGCAACAGCCTCCTCCGCCGTGAAGCCGATCTTCATCATTTCGTCCATGGTGTCCTGCTCGCTGACGTTCTTCTCGGGATGCGCGTCGTCGGTGGTCGCCTTGAAGTAATAGCTGAACATGCCCCGCTTCGTCTTCGCCTTCGGGTCGGTTTTCCTGAGCTCTTCTTCTTCTTTTGCCCGTTCTTCCTCTTTCGCGATAAAGCCCCGGGCCTTCAGGTCGTCGACCAGATCCTTCATCCCATGCAGGTTCTCTTTGCCGACATTCACCCGTAGGTGCACGGCCACACCCCGCTGCAGGGCCAGCTCCGCATTGTTCAGGATGCGGTCGTAGGTGGGCAGGCCGTCCTTGTGGAGACGCCGGCGATCGTTCAGCTCCGCCGTTCCATCCACCGTCACCTGGATGCTTTCCACCTTGTATTCCTCAAGGAAATCCATATACGCTTCCAGATCGTAGCCGTTGGTGACGGCGCTGATGGACAGCCCCAATTCCCCGGCTTTGTCGGCAATCTTCTTTACCACGCCGATATTCTTTGCCAGGAACGGCTCCCCGCCATAGAAGGAACAGTGGCTCAGCGTGTAACCCCGCGCCCTGTAATCCTTCAACGCGGCGAAGACGGCCTCGATCGTCTCGTCGCTCATAGTGCTGTCGAGCCAGTCCTGCCCTTTCTTCAGCCGATGCTGCTCAAAGCAGTACGGGCATCGGAAGTTGCAGTCGTAAGTGGGCATGATGACCAGCCCCACGCCGCTGCGGCCCTGAAGGTTCTTGTGGATGCGGGAAAGAAGCTTCAGGTGTCGGCCAGTTCCCCCGCTTCGTCCTTGCGGGTGATGTGTCCGCGCAGCATGAGCCTTTCCCGCAGCGCGGCGGACAAGCCGGCAAGATTCCCGGCCTGCAGCTTGTCCGCGTCTTCTTTCCGCACTACGTCCACGGCGCCGTACAAGCCGTTCACCAGCAGCGCGTATCCCTCGATTGGTTTCTCATCCGTGCCGACCAGCGGCAGGATGATTTCATAGGTGCTCAGTCTCACACTACACAAGGCATGCCTCCCAAAATTGACGCTTTTTGAAAATTTTCTATTTACCTTATATATTATATTCGTAAAACCCATTGTCAAGATTTTTCCGTTGCAAATATCACATTTTTAAATCTCTCCGAACAAAAAAATGGGCGAGCCGTTTTTATCGGCTTCGCCCATAATATATGATCCCGTTCTTTATCCTGTCCAACTCCTGGGATGGAAGGCGTATTGTCGCTTGCTGAACCTGCTACACCTTGAACTTGCCCGTCGCGTCCTGCAGCTCCGTCGCGAGATCGGCCAGCGAATGGGACGCCGAGGCGATTTCCTCGCTGGACGCGGACTGTTCCTCTGCCGCGGCCGAGATGGTCTGCGTTTCGTCGCTCGTCGAGCGGCTCACCTCGTCGATGACGTCCATCGCGCCGACGACGCCCTGCATGCCTTGCGAGACGGTCTGCACCGCATGGTTGATTTCCGCCATCTCCGTCTTGATGGACGCGACGCGCGCCGTGATGTCCTGGAACTGTTCGCCGACTTCGCGGATGGCCTGCGTGCCGAGAGACACTTCGTTGGTCCCCGCTTCCATCGCGACGACCGCTTCCTCGGTATCGCCCTGAATCACAGAAATGCGCTGCTTGATTTCCTCCGCCGACAGCTGCGATTGCTCGGCGAGCTTGCGGACTTCCTCCGCCACGACGGAGAATCCGCGTCCGGCCTCGCCCGCGCGCGCCGCCTCGATGGCCGCGTTCAGCGCGAGGAGGTTCGTCTGGTCGGCAATCGCCGAGATGCTTTCGACAATCGCGCCGATCTGCTTCGAATTCTCGCCCAGCTTCTTGACCACCTGCGCCGAGTTCGCCACGCTCTGCTCGATGC
>CAMVIO010000103.1 GCA_947167555.1 uncultured Selenomonadales bacterium | reverse complement strand
GCAGGAAAATCAAATTATGCGAAGAATTATAACAATAAATATATACCAGACGCGCGAATGAAAATGTATGGGAGGGGAAGTATCGTGAAAATGAGGTGCTTGGCCATGATTTTGGCCGGAGGCCAAGGCAGCCGTCTCGGGGTGTTGACGGCGAAGGTGGCGAAACCGGCGGTGCCGTTTGGGGGAAAGTACCGCATCATTGATTTTCCGTTGTCGAACTGCGCACATTCGGGAATCGAACGCGTGGGCGTGCTGACGCAGTACCGCCCGTTCGAGCTGAACAATTACCTCGGCAACGGCAACGCTTGGGATCTGGACGGGCGCGAGGGCGGCGTGTTCATCCTGCCGCCGTACGCCCGGGCGAAAGGCGCCGACTGGTACAGCGGGACGGCGGACGCGATTTACCAAAACCTGAACTTCATCGAAATGTCCGACCCGGAATATGTGCTGATCTTGTCCGGCGATCACATTTACGCGATGGATTACTCAAAGATGCTGGACGCGCATATCGCGAAGGGCGCGGAGGCGACCATCGGCGTGATCCGGGTGCCGATGGAGGAGGCGTCCCGGTTCGGCATTCTCGACGCGGAGCCGGACGGGCGCATCACCCGCTTCACGGAGAAACCGGCCCAGCCCACCAGCGACCTCGCTTCGATGGGCATCTACATTTTCACGAAAGACTTCCTGCACGATTATCTGGTTGCCGACGCGAAACGCGAGGATTCGAGCCACGACTTCGGCAAGGACATCATCCCGAAGATGCTCTCGGACGGCGCGAAGCTGTTCTCCTACTCCTTTGACGGCTACTGGAAGGACGTGGGGACCATCGAGAGCCTTTGGCAAGCGAATATGGACTTCCTCGCCGACGAGCCGCCCATCGACATCGGCGGACCGTGGCGCATCCGCTCGGCGAATCCGCCGCTGCCGCCGCACTATATCGGGCCGGAAGCGGAAGTCGACCACGCGCTTTTGAACGAGGGCGCGGTGGTGCTCGGCTCCGTGGCGCATTCGGTGATCTCCTCGGGCGTCCGCATCGGGAAAGGCGCGAAGGTCACGGATTCCGTCGTGATGCCCTTCGCGGTCATCGAGGACGGCGCGGTGGTCGACCACGCGATCCTCGGCCCGCACACGAACGTCAAATCGGGCGCGAAAGTCAAGGGCACACCCGACGCGATAGCGGTGACGGGCGAGAACGAAGTCGTGGAAGCGGCAGGCTGAGGAGGTGGAGCGAATGAAAAGAGTTATGAGCCTCGTGGATTTGCAACGCGAGGAAATATATATCAAGGAATTGACACAGGACCGGCCGATTGCCTCGCTTCCCTTTGCGGGACGGTATCGCCTCGTGGATTTCGCGCTTTCGAGCATGGTGACCTCCGGCATCCGGAACGTCGGCGTGCTTTTGCCGGAGAACAAGGCCCGTTCAATCCTCGACCATCTGCGGTCGGGCAAGGATTGGGATCTGGCGCGGCATCACAAGGGCCTGTTCTACCTGCCGCCGGTACGTCCGGAGAACGGCGAAAAAGCCAGCGACCTTCGGAACATTTATTACAACCTGAATTTTGTCGAGAACAGCAACGAGGAATATGTGCTTTTGGCGCGCGCGACCTCGGTCTACAACATTGATTTCACCAAGGTGCTGAAATTCCATATCGACCGCGGCGCGGACGTGACAGTGGTCACCAACAGGGCATGGCACAGCGACCCCTGCTCCGGGCTGATTATCGAGCCGGGGAAAGACGGGCGCGTGAAAGACGCGGCCATCCGCCCCGCGTTGAAAGAGGGCGATTACCGCTCCCTGGGCATCTTCCTGATGAGCAAGGAGCTTTTCTGCAACGTGGTCCGCTACGCCTTCGAGCACGGCGGCACGGATTTCCGCCGGGACGCGATCTTGAAGCAGGCGCCCGGCATGAAATTCTACGCTTATATCCACGAGGGTTTCGCGGCGCGCATCTGCTCGACGCCGGCCTTCTACCTGTCGAACCTCAGGATGCTCGACCAGAAGGTCTGGCAGGAGCTCTTCATGCAGGAAGGCGCTCCGATCATCACGAAGGCGAAGGACATGGCGCCCACCGAGTACAAGGAAGGCGCGAAAGTCAAGAACTCGCTGATCGCCAACGGCTGCGAGATTCACGGCACGGTAGAGAACAGCGTGATTTTCCGCAACGTGAAAGTGGCGCCGGGAGCGGTCATCCGAAACTCCGTCGTGATGGAGGATTGCGTCCTCGAAGAACAGGCGGAACTCGAGCATGTCATCACCGACAAGGAAGTGACCATCACGCAGGGCAAGCGCCTGCGCGGCGCCGAGAATTTCCCGGTCATGGTCGGAAAGCATATCACGATATAGAGACAATGTAGAGGAGGAAAACCAATGCCAATGGCAAAAGCCAAGGAAAGCGCTTCGCAGGTGGAAGAGATGAAAAAGCGGTTTGTGCTGACGGCGCATGTCATGTTCGGGCGCGATATCGAAGAACTGACGCCGCACGAGATTTATCTGACCATCGCGACGACGACGCGGGAGCTGTTGTCCGAGAAGTGGATCAAGACGAACAAAACCTATCAGGAAAAGAAAGCGAAGCAGGTCTATTATTTCTCGATCGAATTCCTGCTGGGCCGCCTTTTGAACACAAACCTGATCAATCTGGGCGTAAAGGATTTGATGGAGGAAGCGCTGGGGTCGCTGAATTTGAGCCTTGCGCGCTATCTCGAGGAGGAGCCGGACGCCGGCCTTGGCAACGGCGGCCTCGGCCGTCTCGCGGCCTGCTTCATCGACTCCATGGCGGCGCTCGGGCTTCCCGGCCACGGGTGCAGCATCCGCTACCAGTACGGCCTGTTCGAGCAGAAAATCATCGACGGCAACCAGGTCGAGTTGCCGGACAAATGGCTTCGGGACGGCTTCGCGTGGGAATACCGCAAACCGGACAAGGCGGTGAACGTCCGCTTCGGCGGCCACGCCTATATGAAAGAGCAGCCGGACGGCAGCCTTCGCCTCGTGCATGAGGATTACACCACGGTGCTGGCGGTGCCTTACGACGTGCCCGTGGTGGGCGCGAAAAACAACACGGTAAACACGCTGCGGCTTTGGAACGCGGAAGTGGA
This sequence comes from uncultured Selenomonadales bacterium, assembly GCA_947167555.1. Classification (GTDB taxonomy): domain Bacteria; phylum Bacillota; class Negativicutes; order Selenomonadales; family Selenomonadaceae; genus RUG12372. The sequence continues at coordinate 3,967 of CAMVIO010000103.1, read as the reverse complement.
CAAAGACTTCGTCACTTTCGGCGGCACGCTGACCCATGAGCAGATCCAAGACCGTATGCGCTACCGCAACTATGTTGAGAACATCACCCATTTCCTCTATCCGGACGACAGCACCGAGGAAGGGCGGAACCTCCGTCTCGTGCAGGAATACTTCTTCGTCTCGGCGGGCGTCCAGAGCATCGTGCGCCATCATGTGAAAGCGGGCAATCTGCTCCATGACCTGCCGGACAAGATCGCCATCCATATCAACGACACCCATCCGGCTCTCGCGGTGGCGGAGCTGATGCGCCTCCTCGTCGACGAGGAGGGCATCCCTTGGGAAGAGGCATGGGAGATCACCAGCAACACGGTGGCCTACACGAACCACACGATCATGCCGGAAGCACTGGAACGCTGGCCCGTCGGAATGTTCCGCAACCTGCTGCCGCGCATCTATATGATTATCGAGGAAATCAACGCGCGCTTCCTGAAGCATGTGCGCCGCCGCTATCCGGGGGACGAGGAGCGGGTACGCGCCCTCTCGATCATCCAGGACGATCAGGTCCACATGGCGCGGCTGGCCGTGGTGGGCAGCTACAGCGTCAACGGCGTGGCGGCCATCCATTCCGAGATTTTGAAGCACACGACGCTGCGCCCGTTCTTCGAGTTCTACCCGTCGAAGTTCAACAACAAGACGAACGGCATCACGCACCGCCGCTGGCTGATCGCGGCGAACCCGGAACTGGCGGACTTCCTCGACGAGAAATTGACCTCGGCATGGCAAAAGCAGCCGTCGCTTCTTGAGCATCTGGCGGAACTGAAGGACGACCCGGAGACCTTGGAGCGGCTGGCGGACATCAAGCTGACCCGCAAGAAAATCCTCGCCCGCCGCATACGGGAGCACACGGGGCTTCGCGTCGACCCGGAGACGCTGTTCGACATCCAGGTCAAGCGCATCCATTCCTACAAGCGGCAACTGATGAACGTGCTGCATATCATGTACCAGTATGACCGCCTGCGCCGGGGCAAAGACGCGGACACGGTGCCGACGACCTACTTCTTCGGCGGCAAGGCGGCGCCGGGCTACTATATCGCGAAAGAGACCATCCGGCTGATTTGCGCGGTGGCCGACGTGGTGAACCACGACCCTGCGACAAACAAGATGCTGAAGGTCGTATTTATCGAGAATTTCGGCGTGTCCATCGGCGAGGTGGTCTACCCGGCGGCGGACGTGTCCGAGCAGATTTCCACGGCCAGCAAGGAAGCCTCCGGCACCGGCAACATGAAATTCATGATGAACGGCGCGATCACCCTCGGCACGATGGACGGCGCGAACGTCGAGATCCACGAGGCCGTCGGCGGCGACGAGCATTGCGTGATTTTCGGCCTGACGGCGGAAAAGGTCATGGACTACTACGCCAACGGCAAATACTCGGCCTGGGAAGAATACAACAACAACGAGTCGGTGCGCCGCGTGCTGGATCGCCTCGTGGACGGCACCTATGGCGACTTCCGCTCGCTGTTCGACTACCTCTTGCAGAACAACGACGAATTCTTTATTCTGAAAGATTTTGACGCGTACCGCGAAGGCCATGAGGAAATCATGCGCCGCTACCGCGACAAGCGGGGCTGGACCCGTTCCATGCTGATGAACATCGCAATGTCGGGCCGCTTCTCCTCCGACCGCACCATCCAGGAGTACGCGGACGATATTTGGCAGCTGAAGCCGGTTCATGTAGTGGTATAGGAAGGATTTTGTTATGAAAACTGCTGCATTGGCGGATTACGATCTTTACCTGTTCCATCAGGGAACGAATTACCACGCTTACGAAATGCTGGGCGCCCACTATGTGGAGCAGGACGGCGAGCGCGGCGTGCGCTTCGCGGTCTGGGCGCCCCACGCGCGGAACGTGAGCGTCGTCGGCGATTTCAACAACTGGGACACTCGCGAGCATCCGATGGAGCGCCTCGGCGACGGCGAGACTTGGGCGGCGTTCATTCCGGGGCTGCCTTCGGGCACGGTCTACAAGTACGCGATCGACCCGCCCTGGGGCGGGCCGTGGATCATGAAGGCCGACCCCTACGGCTTCTACGCGGAGAAAAAGCCGCTGACAGCCTCCCGCACCTATGATTACCCGAAATTCGAATGGCACGACGCGGACTTCCAAGCGGCGAAGAAAAAAGGCTCGTCCTACGAAAAGCCGATGCTGACCTATGAAGTCCACCTCGGCTCGTGGCGCAGGCACCTCGACGGCGGTTATCTGACATATCGGGAGCTGGCCGACCAGCTCGTCTCCTACGCGGTGGAAATGAATTACACCCATATCGAGCTGATGCCCCTCTGCGAGCACCCCTTTGACGGCTCATGGGGCTATCAGGCCACCGGCTACTACGCGGTGACGAGCCGCTACGGCGAACCTGCCGACTTCATGTATTTCGTGGACAAGGCCCACCAAGCGGGCATCGGGATCATCATGGACTGGGTGCCCGGCCATTTCTGCAAGGACGACCAGGGACTCCGGATGTTCGACGGCGTGAACCTCTACGAGTCGGACAACGAGCAGCGCGCGGAAAACAAGGGCTGGGGGACCACGAATTTCGACTACGGGCGCACCGAGGTCAAAAGCTTCCTGATCTCGAACGCGCTGTTCTGGATGGAGGAATACCATATCGACGGCCTGCGCATCGACGCGGTGGCGAATATGCTCTATCTGAACTACGGGCGCGAGGAAGGCGAATGGCTGCCGAACAAATACGGCGGCACCGGCAACCTCGAAGCGATGGACTTCCTGAAGCAGCTCAACATGGCCGTGTTCGAGTATCTGCCCGACGCGCTGATGATCGCCGAGGAATCGACCTCCTGGCCGATGATCTCGAAGCCGATCTGGATGGGCGGTATGGGCTTCAACTACAAATGGAACATGGGCTGGATGAACGACGTGCTCAAATACATGAGCCTCGACCCGATTTACCGGAAATGGAACCAGGACAAGCTGACCTTCTCGCTGATGTACGCGTTCTCCGAGAATTTCGTGCTTCCTCTGTCCCATGACGAGGTCGTCCACGGCAAATGCTCGCTGATCGAGAAGATGCCCGGCGACTACTGGCAGAAATTCGCGGGGCTTCGGGCGTTCTTCGGCTACTGGATGGCGCACCCCGGAAAAAAACTGCTCTTCATGGGCGGCGAGTTCGGGCACTTCATCGAGTGGAACTTCGACGACAGCCTCGACTGGCACTTGGTCGAGGGCTACCCGAAGCATCAGGAAATGCAGCGCTACTCGAAAGCGCTGAATAAATTCTACAACGACCAGCCCGCGTTCTGGCAGGTGGATTTCGACTGGCGGGGCTTCGAGTGGATCGATTGCAGCGACATGGATCACAGTATCCTCGTCTTCGTGCGCCGCGCGAAGAACGGAAGGGATCATGTGGTCGTCGTTTCCAGTTTCACGCCGGAGGTCCATTACGGCTACCGGATCGGCGTACCGGAAGCGGGAACATATCTGGAAGTCTTCAACAGCGATGATTCGCAGTACGGCGGCTCCGGCGTCAAGACCGGCGGGCCGCACCGGACGGAAGAAATCCCGTGGCACAACCGCCCGCAGTCCATCGCGCTGACAATACCGCCGCTGGCGACGGTGTATCTGAAGATGAAGACGTGAATATAAAAGCCTTCCCCTTGAGGGGAAGGCAAGATTAGCGAATTTTAATCAGAAACATAAACAGGCAAGTAAAGAAACAGGAACGCGGAAGCCGCTGTCGGCTCCGTAGTTTCCGAATGGAGGGATTGTTCTATGTTGAAAGTTCTCTATGTCGCGTCGGAGGCCGTGCCGTTCACCAAGACGGGCGGACTGGCCGACGTGGCGGGCTCGTTGCCGAAGGCCCTGAAAAAGCAGGGCGTGGACGTGCGTGTCGTGATGCCGAAGTACGGCAAGATCGCCCAGGAATATCTGGACAAGATGGAGCACATCTATGACGGCGAATTCACGAT
>CAMVIO010000102.1 GCA_947167555.1 uncultured Selenomonadales bacterium | reverse complement strand
TGAATTCGATGCAGCCGCTTTGGACGAAGAACAAGAGCGATATCAAGAAGGAAGAGTACAACGAATTCTACAAGAACCAGTTCCATGAGTGGGAAGATCCGATGGAGGTTTTCCATACGAAAGCCGAAGGCACGGTGGAGTACACGGCGTTGATGTATATTCCGTCGAAAGCGCCGTTCAACCTGTATCACACCGATTTCGAGCCGGGCATGCAGCTCTATTCTCGACACGTCTTCATCATGGAGAAGTGCAAGGATTTGTTGCCGGATTATCTGCGCTTTGTCAAGGGCCTCGTGGATTCGCCGGACCTCTCGCTGAACATTTCCCGCGAGCTTTTGCAGCAGAGCCGCGAGCTTAAAGTCATTGGCAAGAACCTCGAAAAGACGATCCTGAAAGCCCTCGAAAAGATGCTGGAAAAAGACCGCGAGAAATACGAGAAGTTCTGGGCGGAATTTGGCAAGTCGCTGAAGATCGGCATCTACAACACAATATACACGGCGGGCGATGCGAAGGAAAAATTGAAGGACCTTGTGCTGTTCCCCAGCTCGAAGGAAGAAAAACTTGTCACATTGAAGGAATACAAGGAGCGGATGCCGCTTTCCCAGAAGAAGATTTACTATGCGACGGGCAAGGACAAGGCCATCATCGAAGCGCTGCCGCAAATGGAGCTTTTGCGGGAGAAAGGCCTCGAAGTGCTGTTCTGCACTGATCCGGTGGACGAGTTTGCCATCGAGGCGCTGCATGATTATGACGGCAAGGAGTTCCAGTCCATTGCTCGGGGCGATCTCGACCTTGGCGACGCGGAGTCTGAAACGGCAAAGAAAGAGACTGAGGATATCGCGAAGAAGAACGACGACCTGATCAAGGATATCAAGGAAACGCTTGGCGACAAGGTTGCAGACGTCAAGGTCTCGCAACGATTGAAGACCAGCGCGGTTTGCCTCGTTGCCGACGAAATGGGGCCGAGTCTCTCGATGGAGCAGACCTTCGCCGACATGGACAATCCGTTGTTCAAGGCGAAGCGTATCTTGGAGATCAACCCTCACCATGATCTTTTTGAACGTTTGCAAAAGCTCCACGAGGCGGGCAAGGACAGTCAGGATTTCAAGGACTACTGTGATTTGCTTTACACGCAGGCGCTCCTGATCGAGGGAATTTTGCCGGAAAATCCGGTGGATTTTGCGAACAAAGTGGCAAAATTGATGGCAAAATAAGAATACAAAACGCTGACAGGATGGGACAAGCAGTCTCAGCCTGTCGGCGTTTTTCTTTCCGTTTTATTAAATTGCGCTTAAATCTTGTTTTTTTCATTGCAATTTCGATTGTGTTGTGCTATCCTACCAACGGAACGAAGATAATATCCTTTTGGGAATTATACTTTCATAGGTTCGCGGTCAATTTTGGAAACGTCTGCTTAGATCGTTCGACTGAGACAGAAGGGCTTTTTGCACAGAAACTTTCTGCGCCTTTCGGTCTTTGTCGGAAGGCGCTTTTTATATAGCCGTGTTCCTTGGGGTCTGAAATGGAGGGATTCTGATGAAAAAGTTTTGCAGTCTTATCGTGGACAACATGGCAATCCTGATTATCTTGATCTCGATTTTGGGCGCGACGATTCCTTCGTCGCTTCAATGGGTCGGCCCTCATGTACCATGGATGCTCGGCGTCGTGATGTTCGGCATGGGCATGACCTTGAAATTTGAGGATTTCCATATGCTTGCGAAGCGGCCGTGGGAAGTCGGTATCGGCGCGTTGGCGCAGTTCACATTGATGCCTTTGATTGCCTGGGCGCTGGTCAAGGTCTTTGCGTTGCCGCCGGATATCGCTATCGGCGTCGTGTTGGTTGGCACCTGTCCGGGCGGTACTGCGTCGAATGTGATTACCTATCTCGCGAAGGGCGATGTCGCCCTGTCTGTCGCTATGACGATGACGACGACGCTTTTGGCGCCGCTGGTGACGCCGTTCCTGACTTGGGTGCTCGCGGGCGCTTGGGTCGATATTTCCCTCGTCGCTATGATGAAATCCATCGCGATGATGGTACTTTGCCCGGTGATTGCCGGACTTCTGGTCAATCATTTCGCTGGCAAGTTCGTTGAGAAATTCCTGCCAGTCCTGCCGTTGATTTCGGTCATCGCGATCGCCCTCTTGGTCGGCGGTGTTGTCGCGCTGTCGGCGGAGAAGCTTTTCGCCCATGGGCTACTCATTTTCTTTGTCGTGATTTTGCACAACGGTTTTGGCCTCCTCTGCGGCTATACGCTGGCGAAAGTATTTCGCCTGACGCCAGCAAAGGCGCGGGCTGTCGCCATTGAGGTCGGCATGCAGAATTCAGGTCTTGCCGCGTCGCTGGCGGTCATGTATTTCAATCCGCTGGCTGCTGTGCCGGGCGCGATTTTCAGCCTGTGGCACAATGTTTCCGGTTCGTTCCTCGCGAATTATTTCGTGCGGAAGGACGCGAGAGAAGACAACGAGTTGATGGATGTTCATTCGGCGGCATAATGATAAACGTAAAGGAGAAAAACAATGAAGGTATTGCGTACCGTACAGGAAATCCAGGCGTTTTCCAAAGCAGCGAAGGACGCAGGCAAGAGCATCGGGCTCGTGCCGACGATGGGCGCGTTGCATGAGGGACATTTGACACTGATGCGCCGCGCGCGTCAAGAGAACGACGTGGTGATTGCGTCGGTATTCGTGAATCCGACGCAATTTGGTCCGAACGAGGATTTTGACGCGTATCCGCGTCGTTTCGAGGAAGACTGCAAAAAAATGGAGACGATTCCGGTAGACGCGGTGTTTCACCCGGAGCCGAAGGAAATGTATCCAGAAGGTTACTGTACCTATGTGAACGTTGAGGGCGACATCACGAAGAAGCTCTGCGGCGCGCAGCGTCCCGGTCATTTTCGTGGCGTCGCGACTGTCGTGACGAAGCTGATGAATCTTTCGCGTGCCGACCGTGCCTACTTCGGGCAGAAGGATGCGCAGCAAGTCGTCGTGGTCAAGCGGTTTGTCTCCGATCTGAACATTCCCACCGAGATTGTGATGGTGCCAATCGTGCGGGAGGAAAGCGGCCTTGCCCGCAGCTCGCGCAATCAATATCTTTCCTCCGAAGAAAAGGAAGCGGCACTGGTTCTTTCACGCAGCCTGAAAAAAGGGAAAGAAGCGTTCGAAGGAGGGGAAAAGGACGTTGAGACGTTGAAAAAGATCGTTCGTGACGAGATTGAAACGGAAGCGACGGCGGTCATTGACTATGTGGACATCTATTCTTTCCCGGCGCTTTTGCCGATCAAGAAGGCGGAGCAGCCTGCGCTTCTCGCGATTGCTGTAAAGATTGGGAAGACGCGGCTGATTGACAATGTGATTTTGGGGGAGTGAGCGCGATGTTTTTGAATCTTTTCAAGTCCAAGATACACCGTGCGACGGTCACGGAAGCGAACCTCAACTATATGGGAAGCATCACCATCGACGAGGAGTTGATGGAAAAAGCGCATATACTGCCGAACGAGCGCGTGCAAGTGGTGGACAATAACAACGGCGCACGATTGGAGACGTATGTGATTCCTGGGCCGAAGGGTTCCGGCGTCATTTGTTTGAATGGAGCGGCAGCGCGGTGCGCTCAACCGGGAGACACGGTAATTATCATGGCCTACGCATGGATGGACGAGGCGGAGGCGAAAATACATAAGCCGACGGTGGTCATGGTGGACGAGAAGAACCGTGCGGTGGAGGTTCGTGACGTCGAATATCACGGGCAAACGGAATAAGTTTTACTGGCGGGCGGATTGAGTTCTCCCGCTTTTCTTTTGGCGAATGAAGAAAAAATGTTTGATTGCAACACGATGTGCAATCGTGTAAAATAATACGGCAAGCACGCATGAAAGACATAGGAAAAACGAAACAGCTGTTGTGGTGCGGGAGAGTGAAGAATGGGAAACAAGAGAAAAGGTGCTGGCAAATCGGCGGCCACGGACCTGGGAGAAAATAAACTGCAGGAAATTCTGCATTCCATGGTGTCAAGCATCGAGGGCAGCAAATCGCAGCTTTTTGACGTTTACGAGGCGGCGCGGCGCGAGGTGGAGACGAGCAAGGCAAATCTCGAGGAGGTTCGTCGCCAGACGCTGGAAGTCATAGAAGAAGTGGACGAGCTGACGAAGGAAGAGCAGAAGGAAAAACAGAAGCTCGTCTATGTCAGCTCACATTATTCGGAAGATCAGATCCACGCGGCGTATGAGGCCGTGAAGGACGTACAGGTGCGGCTTGGCATAGCGCGGGAGCGGGAGCAGCAGCTTCGGCAGCTCAGGAATCGATTGGAGACGCAGCTGACTCATTTCCAGAAGACATTGCAAGGCGCGGAGCGGCTGGCAATGCGTATCAGCTCTATGCTGAATTTCTTGAGTTCGTCTTTGAGCGACGTGGTCGCGCAAATGGAAGCGGCGTCGAAAAACAAGTTCCTAAGTGCGGCGATTATCCGGGCACAGGAGGAGGAACGTCTTCGCGTTTCGCGGGAAATCCACGATGGTCCCGCTCAGGATATTGCCAATGTGCTTTTTGAGACGTCGATTTGCGAGCGGTTGATGGATGTGGACAGGGAGGAAGCAAAGGAGAGCTTGCAGACGCTTCGCAGGCATCTGAAGTCATGTTTGACAGATATTCGTCAGGTGATTTTCAATCTGCGTCCTATGGCACTTGACGATCTTGGCCTTGTGGCGGCGGTAGCACAATTCGTGCATCAGCTCCACGAGCGCGGATTGGTTTCTGTTTCGATGACGGTGGAGGGGATTGAGGCTCCGCTGGACGCTCATGTGAAGGCGGCGCTGTTCCGCATCATACAGGAATCTTTGAGCAATATTGCACACCACGCGGAAGCAAAAAATGCCTCGCTTCGTATGTTATATACGGACGCGGCAGTGTCAATTTTGATTGAGGACAACGGCAAAGGTTTTGATGCGGAAAGCGCGATGGAGCATGATGCTTCAGGGGAAGGGCATTTCGGGCTTCTCGGAATGCGGGAACGGGCGATGATTATCGGCGCGCAGTTCGTGGTTACATCAAAACCGGGACAGGGAACTCGCGTTCATGTGCGGTTCCCGTTGAGGCCCGAGGATGCGCCGCAGGAATCGTCGAAGGAGGCGGCGGAGCGCAAGCGGCTGCCGAGAAAGCGAGTGTTGCATGAAGTGCCGTCTGTGCCGGAGGACGAATTGACGGCAGAGGTCATGGAAGCAAGTAGGGAATCGGCAGAGAGCGCAGTCGAGGAAAGCGCGCCTGTCGAAGGAGAAGATCTGGACGTATGAACGACGCAGATAGAGCGCCACTGGCAGCGGCGATGAAAGCGTACGCAGCGAGCGGCGCTCTCGCTTTTCATACGCCGGGACACAAGCAGGGGCTTGGCGCGCATCCATTGCTTCGAACATTGGTGACGGAGGAAGGCCTTCGTGCCGAAGTATCGCTGGCAGACGAACTGGACGACCTGCACCGTCCCGAGGGGTGTATTAAAGAAGCTCAACAACTGGCAGCGAAACTCTGGGGCGCAGACGAAGCGTTCTTTATGGTGAACGGCACAACGGAAGCGATTCATGCAATGCTGATGTCGTCATTGTCGCCGGGGGACGAGATCATCGTGCCGCGCAACGCGCATCGTTCTCTCATCGGCGGGCTTGTACTTTCGGGAGCGCGGCCTGTCTATGTCTCGCCGGAGCAGGACGAGGTACTCGGCATTGCGCATGGTGTGACGGCAGAAAAGGTGCGGCGGGCGCTGGCGGAGCATCCGGCTGTAAAGGCTGTTTTTGCGGTCTATCCGACTTATTATGGGGTGGCGTCGGATCTTTGCGAGATTGCCGAAGCGGCGCATGAAAAAGGCGTGCCGTTGCTGGTGGATGAGGCGCACGGCGCTCATCTGTGTTTTTCGGAGGAGCTTCCGCCCGATGCGCTTTCCTGCGGCGCGGATCTTGTCGCGCAAAGCACGCATAAGCTGCTCGGCGCGATGACACAGGCGTCGATGCTTTTCAGGAAAGGCGCTCGAGTTCCGGCGGAGCGTGTGCGCCGTACAATGTCCTTGCTCACTACCACAAGCCCCAATTACCTTTTGATGGCGTCGCTTGATATTGCGCGGCTTCAGATGGAAGAAGAAGGATCAGCACTCGTTGCCCGCGCGGTTCGTCTTTCAGAGGAGCTTCGCAAAGCGGTGAACACGTTGCCGGGGCTTTGGTGTTTTGGAGCGGAACGCATGGGTCGCCCCGGCGCAGCGGCGCTTGACGTGACGAAATTGACGGTCAATGTATCGGGGATTGGGATGTCCGGCGAGGAAGCCATGCGGATTTTGCGGGAAAAAAATATACAGGCGGAGCTTGCCGACGCGAGAAATGTCCTCTTTATCATCTCTATAGCGGACACGGAACGGGAAACGGCACGGCTCTTTGAGGCATTACAATCGCTTTCGTCGGAACATGAGGGCAAGAGCGCGGCTTCCGTCCTGTCCGTTTCGGTTCCGCCGAATCTGACCACGGCGCTTTCTCCACGGGAAACATTTTACGCGGCGAGAGAGTTCGTGCCTCTTATGCAGGCAACGGGACGAATCGCGGCGGAAGAGATCACGTTTTATCCGCCGGGCATTCCGGTAATCATACCGGGAGAACGGATTACAAAGGAGGCCGTCGGGTATTTGTTGGAAATGACGCGTATGGGGATGAAAGTGACAGGCGCGCAGGACGTTTCGCTTTCGACGGTTTGCGTTGTGAAATAGGAGGAAGCATGGAAAACAGAAAGGGCAAATTGATTATTTTGGAGGCGGGCGACGCCTCGGGCAAGGAAACGCAGACGCGGCTCCTCTATGAGAGGCTTATGTCGGAAGGGCGCGACGTGACTCGGGTCTCGTTTCCCGATTACGAATCGGATTCCTCTGCATTGGTCCGCATGTATCTAAGGGGCGATTTCGGCACTCAGGCGGCGGATGTGGACGCTTACGCGGCGTCGGCGTTTTTCGCGGTGGATCGCTATGCATCGTTTCATATGAAATGGGGCGAGATGTACCGAAAGGGCGGAGTGATCCTATCCGATCGCTATACGACTTCTAATCTCGCGCATCAGGCGGTAAAACTTGCTGATAAAGAAGCCCGGCATGATTATTTTTCAT
>CAMVIO010000101.1 GCA_947167555.1 uncultured Selenomonadales bacterium | reverse complement strand
CGCTCTCCGTCAGCATCTCGACCATGCGCTCCACCAGCGCGCTTTGCAGCGCCGCCACATCGTTGGAGATATAGCTCATGATCTCGCCGGTCTGCCGTTGGTCGAAAAAAGCGATCGGCAACCTCTGGATTTTCCGGAACAGCACATCCCGCACGTCCACGATCACACGCTGGCCGATATACGAGACAAGATATCCCTGCCCGTAGTAAAAAATCCCACGGATAAAGAAAATGACGACGATACCGACGCAAATCAGGTTAAGCATATCCATGTCCCGCGCCGCCAGCACCTTGTCAATCATATCCTTGATGACCCAAGGCAGATAGAGGTTCGCGGCCGCCGCGACCACAATGCAAACGAGAGCTTCCACCAGTCGTCTTTTATAGGGTTTTATATAGGAAAGCAGCCGAAAATATCCCTTCATGCCGTTTCCTCCGCCATTTTCCCGCCGCGCGCCGCGTCGACGATCCGCTGCGCCACGCGCACCGCGGAGCCCGGCGGTCCCAATCGTTCACAGGCCTCCGCCAGACGCGCCTTGACATGCTCCGCATGGCCCGGCTCCGCCCAGAATCGGCGCGCTTCCGAAAGGATTCGCTCGGGATTTACCTCGTCCTGCAAAAGCTCCGGCTGCACCATCTCGTCGAGCAGGATGTTCGGCAGGCTGAAATGTTTGACGTGTACGAGAAGTTTTCCTATGAAATAGGAAACCGGCGACAAACGGTAAAGCACGATGCAGGGCAGCCCCATCAGCGCCGCTTCCATCACAACGGTCCCCGACGTCGCCAACGCAAACTCCATGACGCCCATCAGGTCGTAAGTGTGCTCCCGCGTGAACGTAATCTGGACGCCGGCTTTCGCCGCCATGCGCTCCATGCGCGACTGATCCATGCCCTGCGCCACCGGAAGGAAAAACGCCGCTTCGGGCTTTTCCTCCGCGATTCGCCGCGCGCCCTCCAGCATCGAAGGGAAGACAAGAGAGATCTCCTGCACGCGGCTGCCCGGAAGCAACAGGATCGGATAGGAGCCGTCCTTCACGCCGAAAAACGTCCGCGCTTCCTCCGCCGTCATCGTCGGGCGTACGTTGTCGACCAGCGGATTGCCGACGAAGGAAATGTTCGCGCCCGCCGCCTGATACACAGGAAGTTCGAAGGGAAAAATCGCTATGAACTCGTCGGCGAGCTTCGCGCAGGACTTCGCGCGGCCTTTTCGCCACGCCCACGCCGACGGAGGGATATACGAAAGCACACGGACGCCGAGTGTTTTCGCGCGCTTCGCGAGCCGCCAATTGAAATCGGGATAATCAATCAAAACGAGCAGATCGGGCTTTTCCCGCTTCATCGTCTCGGTCAGGAGATCCAGAAGAGAAAGGATGCGGGAAAGATTCATCAGCACTTCCCAAACGCCCATGACGCTGTACGCGGCACAATCCGCGACGAGCCGGACGCCCGCCGAAGCCATCTGCGTGCCGCCGAAGCCGAAAAGCTCCGCCTCCGGCACGATGCGCTTCACGCTCTCCGCCAGACGCGCGCCGTGAAGATCGCCGGAGGCTTCTCCGGCGGAAAACATGATCTTCAACGGCGCACCTCCTCCCGAAACTTACTCATCGTTGTATTTTATCACAGAATCGATATCCTCTTCAACAAAAACCACGAAAAGAATACACGACTCAAATGAATATCGGCGGGAAATCAAAAATTCCGCGCGGGAAACCCCCGCGCGGAATCGTTTGTCCACATCAATAATTTTTCGCAACCTGCTGGAAGTAAGCTTTCGGATGCTCGCAGACCGGGCACTTCTCCGGGGCCTCTTTCGCCTCGCAGACATAGCCACAGTTCAGGCACTGCCAGATGATCTTGTCGCTCTTCTTGAACACCTTGTCCTGCTCGATGTTCGCCAGAAGCATGTTGTAGCGCGTCTCATGCTCCTTCTCGATCTCGGCGACCTTCTCAAACAGCATGGCGATCTTCGTGAAGCCTTCCTCTTTCGCGACCTTCGCGAACTCGGGATACATGCTGGTCCACTCGTCGTGCTCGCCCGCCGCAGCAGCTTTCAGGTTGTCCTTCGTGTCGCCGATGCCCTCGACGAGCTTGAACCAGATTTTCGCGTGCTCCTTCTCGTTGCCCGCCGTCTCCTCGAAGATGCGCGAAATCTGCTCATAGCCGTCCTTTTTCGCCTTCGACGCGTAATAGGTGTACTTGTTGCGCGCCTGCGACTCCCCGGCGAATGCCGCCCAGAGATTTTTTTCGGTTTTCGAGCCTTTCAGTTCCATGCGTTTCTCTCCTTTCTCTCCTGTCCCGACCCCCCGCCGGGACAAAGAAACCGCTGCACAAACCCTCTCGGCCTGGTCAGCGATTTCCAAAACGCTTCATAGATATTATAAGAAAATTCCGTCCAAATAACAAGAACTTTTTCTTTTTTCATCTCACGAAAAAATTTTTCTCTATTCCGTGCGCCGTATGCTATAATATAGAAAGAGATTTTAATCAGGAAAGAAGGGTTTTCAATGAAATTGGCAAAGAAATGGAACCGTCGTATTTTCGCCGCCGTGCTGGGCGCGGCAGTCGTAGGCGCGCCGCTTTTCGCGGTTCACGCAGATCCCGCCTTCTCGCGTGACGGAGAGCGGTACGATGTGCGCCGCGGCATGTACGAGCAAGAGGGCGGCAGCGACGAGCATGTCCCCCTCGGCCAGTACGCCGACAAGGAACACCAGGCAGCGCGTGAAGAGCAGCGCCGCGAGGACGAGGATAAGCGCAAAGCCGAGGAACGCCGCGAGGAAACCCAAGCGGAAGCGACGGTCGGCGAGCAAAAGGAAACACAAAAGGAGCAACACGAAAAACGCGAATACGCATATGATGTGCGTCGCGGCATGTACGAGCAGGAAGGCGGCAGCGACACCCAAGTCCGCCGCGGCATGTACGAGCAACCCAGTGAGGACGGCAGCAGAAACAGTCTGGTCCGGTAAAACTCAATACAAGATCAAGAAACTCATAAAAAAGCTGACTCGCAACAATGTGCAGTCAGCTTTTTTGATTCCTTGTTCCTTGTCACTCATACTTATCTCGGGCCTAAATTTAAAATCAAATTTTGAACCGAGATACGCCTGCTATACAGTCTCAGTAAAGATTTAAAAATCTTAACTGAGACTAGTATCAAAACTCCTGCCGAACGCCGACATAGGTTGCCCTTCGATCGCCGTCATTTATGTCGTCCACTTGCCCGAAAAGGTAGGTGCCTTTCCCGAAGCGGACGCTGGCCCTGGGGCGCAGGCGGATATTGTTCAGGTCGTAGGCGTCGAGGGAAAACCTGAAGTATTTTCCCGCGTCGGCGTCAAGACCGAGCCCGACCTCGCCGTCGATGATTCCGGCCCTTGCCGTCAACGCGCCCATTTTCTGGCCCGCCTGCAGGTTGAAGCGATTGCCTTCGCCAATGTCGTTGACGCCGATCTTGAACAGATTCTTATCCGACAGATTCGCGGTCACGTCGAAATTCGCGCGCCAATTGCTCTCCTGCCCGCTGTACATGACTTCCACCCCGGGCGTGATCGCGCCGCCGCCGAGCCCGCTCATCATCTTGTCCGCTTTTTCCGTGACGCCCCTTGTGTTGTGCAGTACCGCTTTCAGATCCTCTGCGGTCTGAGGATCCGTCACGACGCCCTCGAGGCTTTTCGCCATATTGTCGATACGCGCGCTGGTGGTCGCGATGTTCGCCACCGTCGCGCGAAGATTTGCCGCCGCTTCGCCGTCGCCGGAGAAGTCTTTGACCATGACCTCGACTTCCTGCGCCGCTCCCGCAAGACTCACCGACAGCACGGAAAGGCCGTGGACCATGCGGTTGATCTCTCCCTCATTGTGCGCAGCCATGCGGGAAAAAGCCCCGGTCATATCGCGCACGTTGCCTGTGATGTCTTTGAGGTTCACCACCGTGGCAATCAGGGACGAGTTCAAGTCAGGGTTGTTGATGACAGAGTTGATCCCGTTCATCATTTCATGCGCCTGCTCGATCAGCACCGTCATTTTTGCCATCATCGTATCCATGCTTTCCTCCGGCGTCCCGGCCACGCGGTCGTCGGGTTCGAGATAGACGCCGGTGTCCCTTGCGGGCAGGATGTTGACGTATTTTTCCCCGAGAAAGCCGCTGGCGCTGACCGTGATTTTCGACGCGTGGGGAATGCGGATATCCTTGTTGACCGCCATGGTGACGAGGACATGCATACCCTCAGCCTCAACGTTCAGCACCTTGCCGGCGGGCACGCCCGCAAAGCGGACTTCCGCCGCCGGATTCAACCCGATGACTTCGGGGAACGTCGCGTAGAGCGTATACTGACTGGGCCCGAAAAAACTGACGCCGGAAAGCCCGATCAGCATGGCCGCCAAAAGTGCCAGGCCGCATACGGTAAACGCGCCTACCTTAACTTCATTTGACATGCCTTTCCTCCTCATCCTTTGGTTTACGAATCTATTGCAAAGCTTCCGAGAAATTCCCGGATGCGCGGGTCTTTCAGCCGCCGAAAATCCTCCGTCTTTTCCATCGCGATGATCTCGCCCTGATACAGCATCGCGATACGGTCCGCCACAAGGCAAGCGCTTTCCATGTCATGGGTCACGACGATGGATGTGACGCCGAGTTTTTTCTGCGTTTCAATAATCAGGTCGTCAATTTTCCGCGTCATCACGGGATCGAGTCCCGAATCCGGCTCGTCGTAGAAAATGATCGACGGACCGAACGCCAGCGCCCTGGCGAGGCCCACCCGCTTCTTCATGCCGCCCGAAAGCTCGCCGGGCATCATGTCCTCCGAACCGGGCAACCCGACAAGCGACAGCTTCTCGCGAACGATTTCCTGTATTTCTTCCTCATCATAATCGGTGTGTTCCCGAAGACCGAATGCCACGTTGTCCCTGACGGTCATCGAATCGAACAGGGCCGAATACTGGAACACCATGCCCATCGAGAGCCGCACCTCGTCCAGCTCCTCCTCGGAAAGCTGCGTGATCTCCGTGCCGTCGATCCAGATCTCGCCCGCCGTCGGACGGTCAAGACCGATCATCAGCCGGAGCATCGTGCTCTTGCCCGAGCCGGAGCCGCCGATCAGCGCCATCGTCTCGCCGTCCTCCACCCGGAGGCTGACGTTCTTCAGCACCTGTTTATCCCCGAAGGATTTGTCCACCTGCTTTATTTCAATCATAGGACTTCCTTATTTATACAGAATCAACGAAAGAAAACAATTCATGATGAAAATGACGATAATCGCGCTGACCACCGAGCGCGTCGTAGCGATACCGACGCCTTCCGCCCCCGCGGGCGCTTTCAGTCCGCAATAGCAACCGAGCACCGCGATGAACATGCCGAACACCACCGCCTTGACCAGCCCGCCGGTAATATCGTGGACCACCGCGAAGGTCGAGATCGAGTTCCAATACAGATATGTGGAAATCCCCGACCAGCCCGTGGCAATCAGCCAGCCGCCCATGATGCCGATCACGTCGCCGAAAACCGTCAGCATCGGCACCATGGCCATGCAGGCAATCATCCGCGGCACGATCAGGTACCCGATGGGGCTTGTCGCCATGACCCGCAGCGCGTCAATCTGTTCCGTAACCTTCATCGTGCTGATTTCCGCCGTGATAGCCGAGCCGACGCGACCCGCCGCCACGACGCCGACCAGCACCGGCCCCAGCTCCCTGCCGATGGCGATGGTAATGACGCCGCCGATGGTCGACTGCGCGCCGAAGCGGATAAACTCGTGGGCGATCTGGAGCGTCATGACCATGCCGGTAAAGAGCAGTGTCAGCCCCACGATGGGCAGGGAGTCCGCGCCGAGATGCGCCATCTGCCAAAAGACATGACGCATACGGGGCGGCCGCTTGAGCTGCTTGATGGTCTCCGCCAGCAGCATCACGACTTCCCCGATATATTGCAGCCATCGGATCACGAACCGACCGACGCTCCCAAAAAAGCGGTTCACCATGCGCCTACCCCTCAACGAAAACAAGACGCGACGCGCCCCGTTTTTGATATCCAATCTTTATAATACTATTTTTCCCGCCGCAACGCAACTGTTTCCACATTCTTGACAAACAAAACATTTCCTATACAATAAAAGCGTTGACGAAATTTGATGAAAAGGAGGCGCAGACGGTGAACGACGACGTGAACTCCGAACCGAGGCATCCGGGCAAACGGCTCGCAGCCATACTCGATATGGTGGGCATGACGCGCAAGGAACTTTCGCTTCGCACCGGCGTCTCCGAGAAATACATTGAAATGGTCATCCACGGGGCAAAGGATATCTCATTCACCTTCGCCAGGCGGCTGGAATACGCGGTAGGCCTTTCCATGCAGCAGTGGATAGACATGCAGGCCCAATACGACGAATACCGCTTCGAGCAAAAAGCGCTGGCCGGAATCCATCCCGACGAGCTGGAAATCCCCCTGCATCTGGTGGACGTCATGCCGCACCTGAAAAGATACAGGTTGCTGCACGAGCCGAAAAGCGACGACGACGCCATCCTTTCCCTTCGGAAATTCATGGGCGTCGGCGACCTCCGCGTCGTCCCGGATATCACCCATGCCGCGCTCTTCCGCGCCCGCCACAAAGGCACGGGCGACATTGACCCCTATGTGTTCCACGCGTGGCGGCAGATGTGCGTGCGGCTGACGGAAAACGCCCGGACCGCCCCCGTCATGGACATTCAAAAGCTCGGGGACAGCCTGCCCGCCATCAAGCATTTGATGGTCTATGAGGAAGAGGAAATCCCCATGCATCTGGAAAAGACCTTTGCCGCCTGCGGCATCGCCTTCCGCCTCGTCCCGCCCTTCGAGGGCGTGCCTGTGCGGGGCTTCGTCCGAAGGATGGCGGACGACAGAGGCATGCTCTGCCTGATTGCCCGACGGGAAAGGCAGGATATCTTCTGGCGTGAACTGTTCCGCGAGATCAGCCAGATCGTCAACGGCAACTCAAATTTCATCGACTTCTTTTATAAGAAAACCACGGAAACCTACATCGACAACTTCACCGACGAAGTCCTTGTTCCCCAAAAACGGTACGAACGCCTCGTAAAGAACGGCAACTTCTCCTTCGATATCGTCCGCCGCTTCGCGGAAAGCCAGATCGTAGCCGAGCACATCGTCCTCGCCCGCCTGCTTCGCGACGG
>CAMVIO010000100.1 GCA_947167555.1 uncultured Selenomonadales bacterium | reverse complement strand
CGCGTCTCTTTCGCGGTCAGGAGCAAATCCGGTTCTGCCTGCGCCACGGCAAGCCATGCCAGAAGCCGCGTCCGTCCCTTTGGCTTCAGTTTTTCCGCGCGGCTCATCCAGTACAGGCAATGCCATTTATCCTTTAATTTATAGTAGACGTCCGAAACATTCACAATGGTGTTCGGCATATTGACTCCCGCGAACACGAGCCGGCTACCTATAGCAGCTCCGTCTCCCCAGCGTTTCTCGTCCCACGCCTTTTGGAACCGTTTCCAGCGACGCACCAGATTTTCCTTGTACGTCTCCGCGTCCGCCCGACTTTCCCATGCGGCAAAAATCTCGCCGTAAGCTTCCTCCAGCGCGTCCATATAGCGCTGTGCGTTCATCAACGCCGTCTGCTTCACCTTCCGGCGAAGCGTCATATGAAAGTCGATGTACCGCTCCCTATCCGCCGCCAGCTCCACGGCGGCCTTGACGTAGACATTCCAGTCGGAAGCGCAAAGCGAATCCAGTCCGGCGTTCGTCAGGATGCTCTCGGCCAACCGCCCCGCATGGCCGCGCCCTTTTCTCGCCACCACGGGAATCCCCAAATAAAGCGCTTCGCAAGCCGACTGCTTACCCGTCTGTGGAAATGTATCCAACGCGATATCGACGCGTCGATAATCCATGAGGTACGATTCTGACCAGCCCACCAGCTCGACCCGCGACGTATCCATCTCCGCCGCTTTCATCCGCACCAGCGCTTCTGCCCGCTTCGTCTCATCACTGAATATCCCGTCCTGCACGAGAAGCCGTGCGCCGTCCACTCGGCTCAAAATCTCCGCCCAGGCGCGGATTGCCTCGTCTGTCGCTTTCTCCCATCGCGCAAGTACGCCGAAAGTAATATGTCCCGTTTCCAACATCGGAACGGGCAAAATAAAAATTTCCGCTTCTTGCGGTATCCTGCAGCAAAAATGACTTTCCGGCAAACGGATCAGTTTCTCGGAAAAGAACCGCTCTTCCCCCTTGCGTGAAGCATAAACGTCCGTCAGGAAATAATCCACCGCCGGAAGCCCCGTCGTCGCAGGGTAGCCGATCCCGCTCACCTGGATCGGCGCGGGCTTGTACGCGAGAATCGGCAGCCCGTTCCCTGGCGTATGCCCGGTTAAATCCACGAGAATATCAATGCCGTCCTCATGGACGCATGCAGCGGCTTCCCGCGCCGAGAGGCCGGACAGGCATCTACATTTCGCCAGCTTCGAAAAGAGGGGATCGCCATATGTCATGTCTTCCAGCGTATAGCCGTACAGTTCAAAACGGTACCGATCCGCAAATCGGAAAAGCACGTCAATCAGCGCAAGATTGTCCTTTTCCTTCGTTCCGTGCAGGATATATCCGATATGCAGCGTATCGTGATGCTCCTCCGCCGGATCGTGCGAATACGGCGAAATGTCGGCGAAAAACGTTCCATAACGTTTCGCCTCGCGTCCGATAAACTCCGCATCCTTACCTGCCAGATACAGGCACAGCAGATAGCGGCTGTACGCTTCGGCTTTTGCTTCGGAAGACGCCCTCGCGGAGGAAGCCGCAAGATACGCCTTTGCCGCTTCCTCCGCATCGCCTTTCGCCCGCTTGATTTCGCCCCGGAGGAAAAGCGCTTCCCCTCGCTGCGCTTCCGTCAACGATGCATCGGAAAGCGCTTCGTCGATCCACGGCTCTCCCGCCGCGTCCTCGGAAAGCCACGCGGCGGCAGCCGCCAAATAAAGCGCATAGCCGTGATTGCCGGAAATCTCCCGCAGCCGCACGGACACATCCCGCGCAAGCGCCGCATCACCCTCCTGCACAGCGATTTCAGCCACCCGCGTCAAAAGGCCTTCGTCCTCGGGCCGCGCCGCCCATATCGCGTCCGCCTCCGCCAACGCCTGTTTCTTATCGCCCGCCCGACGAAACGCGTCCATGCGCTCGGCCAATCCCGACAACTCGCCCGGCTCCGGCGTCGGCTGATTGTCCACGAACTGCTTCCAGACCTGCGTATAGGCCGCCGTCAGATCCTGCCGGTACTGCTCGGCATCCATCAGCGGGGAACGCTGCATCATGTCCCGGAGATTCTTCCGGAGCACGAGCAAGAGCTCCTCGTCCCCGGCCACCCCGACCGCCTTTTCCACATACGCCTCAGGCGTATCGGCGACCAGCTCGCCCAGACCCAGATTCATCAGCAGGCTTTTCCCGAACCGCCCGCCGTGATCCTCGCCCGCCATCGTCACCACCGGAACGCCCATGAAAAGCGCGTCGCAGGTCGTCCCGCCACCCGGGTACGGGAACGTGTCGAGAGCGATATCCATGTCCGCGTATTCGCCGAGATAGTCGAAAGAAAATCCCCGCGCTTCCACGCGCTCCTGCGGTATCCCCATCCGTTCCATCCGAGCCAGCGCATAGGCGCGGTTGTCCGGCTCGACGAAAATCTTTCCCTTCAGGAGCAGCCGGGAGCCCGGAACTCTCGCCAGGATTTCGGCCCACAGCCGAAGCGTCTCATCGGACGTCTTCCCAAAATCATTGAAGCTGCCGAAAGTCACCGCCCCATTGTTCCGGCGGCAAGGCGGCTCCTCTGCCGGAAGCGGTATGTTCCCGACTTCCGTATAGCAAAAATGCGTACGCGGCAGAACGAGCAATGCTTCCGTAAACGCCTTCTGCGTCTCCTCATCGTCCAGATACGCGTCCCCAAGGAAGTAATCGATGGCCGAAAGCCCCGTGGACGCCCAGTACCCGATGCCGGAAATCTGGATCGGCGCGGGCTTGTACGCCATCACCGGCAGGGAATTCCCCACCGTATGGCCGCCGAGCTCCACAAGGATATCAATCTCATCCTCATAAATCCTGCGTGCCGCCGCTTCCGGCGAAAGCCCCCGGAGATTCCGCCAATAATCGACGCGTTTGGTCAGCTCCAGGCTGAACGCATCTTCCTCTCCCGTCATATACGCATAAACCTTGAACGGCGTCCGGCCATGTCCCCATAGCATCGCCGCCACGAACCGGAGCACCACATGGTACCGGAAATCCGACGAGATATAACCGATCCGAAGCGGCCTTTCCCCCTGCCGTCTCCGATGGCGGAACCGCTTCACATCCTTGAAGAAATCATCGTACCGAGCCGCCGCCGCGCGCTGCTCCTCCGGCGAGAGCCCCTGCAGATAATGAAGATCGTAAAGATAATTGCTGTATTCGCCCGCGCCAAGCTGCGGCGCAATCCTCGAAGCTTCCAGATCATATTTCGCAGCTTTCTCCGGCTCCCCGAGCTGGCGGCAGGAACGTCCCAAAAGATTGCAGGCGCGCTCCCGAATCTGCGCGCTGGCCTTCTTGTCCTCCAGCAGCGATTTCAGCGGCTCGATCAGCGATGCCCGCGCGCCCTTCATATAGGCAACGCGCGCCGACAGATACCGCGTATAAGGCTTTTCCGGCGCGAGCTCTTTCAGTTCCTTCAGCGCCTTTTCCGCCGTCTCGGCGTCGTTCGTCTCGATGCCGAGGCTCGTCAGCATTCCCAGCGCTTCCTCGCGGTCAAAGGGCATAAACGCTTCGATAGCTTCCCGCGCCGTCTTCATCGCGCCGCGCATCAACGCCGCGTATGCCGCGTCCCGAAGACGCGTCGCTTCCCTTGCCTCCTGCTCGTTCATCGCTCGTTTCGTCCCTTCCCGGTCTCCCATGGGAAAACCTGTTCCAGTTTGGAAATATACCCTTGCATCTCCCGCGCAAGCTCCGATTCTGCGCTTTGAAGCGCTTCGGGCAAATCGGCTTCCGTTCCCGTCCGCTTCGCCGCAAAAGCTTCCATCGCGTAGCCGCGCGTCATGGCCCGCGCCAGTTCCCGCGCCGCGCTCGGATACGCTTTCGCGAAAAGCATCCTCTCGCCCTCGGACAGGATACGGCCGCCCGCCTTTTTATCATAGTATAAGCATACCTCATAGAGACCGCTCTTTGCAAGTATGCGAATCAGAAATTCCGCGTCCGCCGCCGGGTCGTAAATCGTATTCAGGAACTGGATCGCGTCCGCCGCCGGAAGCGCGCGCAGGATTCCCCCGAGCAGCGAGAGCGCCGGCTCGTAAAACCGCTCCTCCCTCAACGCTTCCGTCGCGTCGTCCAACGCCTGCGCGTCCTGCCCCTGACGATGGGCAATATCGGCCAGATGGCCGAAAATGACAGCCCGGATATGCCCGGCGCCCGGCTCCGTCATCGAAAGCGCGTCGCGAAGCGCTGTTTCCGCCTCCGCGTATTCCTCCGCCTGCCACGCCGAGACTCCCTCGATGGCTTTGTAGTCCGCCGTGCCGGGGAATTTTCGCAGCGCGTCCCGCACCGCTTCACGCACCTCGGCAAAGGGGCGCTTCAACGCCAGCATCGAATTCAGCAGCACATTGTATGGGCGCTTTTCCCGTCCGCCCAAGGTGAAACCGGAAGCGATCGCCTTCCTCGCCCATCCTTCCGCTTCCTCATACCGCCCCAGCCCGAAGCAGCAATCCGCGAGATAAAAGGCGTCCGACGGAGACTCGCCACGCCGCTCACGCTCCGAAAGCAGGATGGAAAGATTCCTTTCCGCTTTCGCGCGCATGAGGCTCGACGAATATCCCGTGTGCCAGACCCGCACGTCCCGCACCTCGACCATCTTCCAGCCGCTTCCCCGCGCCTGGAGCATCTCATGTACATGTCCGTGATACTTCAGATCGGGATGACGCCGGAACACCCGAATCTGGAAGCCGCCGTCCGAAAGCGCCCCCGCTCTGTCCACGTCGATATTGACCAGCGGGCAGAAAAATCCCGCGACCTTCCGCTCCTTGTCAAATTTCTGGATATACGCTCTGACCTTCGGTATATCCTCCTCCGAAAAATATTCGTCGGCGTCGAGGAATACGATCCAGTTTCCCTTCGCCTTTTGCAGCGCGAAATTCTTTGCCGCCGAGAAATCGTTGCGCCACGCGAAGGAATAGACGGACGCGCCCGCCGCTTTCGCCATCTCCGCCGTCCTGTCCGTCGACCCCGTGTCCACCACGACCAGCTCGCTGGCGAGAGCGCGGACACAGGCGAGCCACTGCGGGAGATTTTTCTCCTCGTCCTTCACGATCACGCACGCCGAAATCTTAACCATTCTCCGCCGCCTCCGCCAGCACTGCCGCCGATAAACGCGCCGCGCGCTCCGCGCCCGCGATTTTCCCGACCTCGCCTATCATCTTCACGCAGGCTTCCCTTTGCGCTTCCCGCACGGTCTCCCTGCCCGTATACGCCCGCCAGACCGAAGCCAGTTCCGGCGGCAGCAATTCCTCCGCCAGCGCCGACGCCGAGCGCGCTTCCTGCGAATCGTCGTCCTCCATCAAAAGCAGCAACGAAAAGAGCCGGACGCCTTCCTCCCGGACAAAACGCCTCGTTTCCCTCGAAAGCCCCTGCCAATCGCCCGCGCCCGCCAAAGCGCGGAGCGGCTCTTCCTCCCGCTCGTCCCGAAGCAGCCGCGCCCAAAGGGCCGCCCGCTCCTCGACCAGACGCGCCGTATCCTCGTCAAAAGTCGTCGGCTCGAACCTGCTGCCCGCGCCCTGCGCGAAAATCGCCAGCGCCTTGCGGCTCTCGCGGAGCGCCCCGCGATAATCGAGCCCGAATCCCAAACACTCCGAATATTCCCCGTGAAACTCCGGAAGCTCCGGGAAATCCCGCGCCGCCATCATCGCCGCCCTGCGCCTCTGCCGATACGCGTCCGGCTTTTTTGCCAGGATGCGGAGCAATATGCGGTACGAACGACTCGCGTAGGCGAAGGACTTCCGCCCGCTCTCCACATCGAGCCACGCGTATTTCATCGCTTCTTCCTCGTCGCCGAGGCCGTCATACGTCTCCGCCAGATACATATAGATCGAGTCCCGCGGCTGCCCGCTTTCCAGCTCCTTTTTCAAAAGCGCGAGATTCCGCTCGCCTTTCGCCCGCGAAAGCGTCGCCGAATACCCGGTGTGCATCATCAAAAGCTCATTTCCCGGAACCGCCGCCATGCGCCGGATAGTTTCGCCGCGATGTCTCGGCTCTTCATGGATCGCGCCTTCATAAGCCAGCCCCTCGACGCGGCGCAGAAGTCGCGGAACATACGAATCCAGCAGCACCTTCCCCGCGTCCTCGTCCAGCTCCCGGCGCAGGAACATCAGCAGATCCGCTTCTTTCCCGTACCGCTCGACAACGCGCCGTATATTCCCCGCCATGCCGTCGGAAAAATACTCGTCCGCGTCCACGACGAGGATCCAGTCCCCCGTCGCTTTCGACAGCGAAAAATTCCGAGCCGCCGAAAAATCGTCGCACCACGGAAACTGAAACACCAGCGCGCCATATTCTTCCGCAATCTTTACCGTATCGTCCGTCGAACCGGAATCCACCACGACAATCTCATCCACCGCGCCGGTCAGGCTCGCAAGCGAACGCGAAAGTCTTGCCGCCTCATTCTTCACGATATAACAGGCAGAAATCCGCAACCGCATCGCGCCCCTTTCCCGCAAAAATAACTATCTTAAATATTATACCAAAATATCCAGACAAAATCATCGCATATCCTTTCCCGGAAACGGTTGATAGGACGTTTTTCATGGTGTATAATAAAAAATGTATATTGAAGTCAAGGAGGGCGCTATGAACTTTATATTTATTTCCCCACATTCCCCGCGCAACTATTGGCTGTTTTGCGACCGGCTGAAAAAGAACGGCGTGAATGTACTCGGCGTCGGGGACATTCCCTATGATTCCCTGGAAAAACACGTCAAGGACGCGCTGACAGAATATTATTATGTCGAGTCATTACAAGACTATGACAAAATGTTCCGCGCCGTGGCCTTCCTTTCGTTCAAATACGGAAAAATCGACTGGATCGAGTCGCACAACGAGCTTTTCATCGAGCAGGACGCGCGCCTGCGGGAAGACTTCAACATCAAGACCGGGCTTCAAACGGCGGACATCGAGCGATTCCGCCTGAAATCGGCCATGAAGCCCTTCTATCGGACCGCCCATATCGCCGTGCCGCGTTACGCGGACATCCCCACCATCCGGGAGGCAAAAGCGTTCGCACGGAAGGTCGGATACCCGGTCATCGTGAAGCCGGACATGGGCGCCGGCGCCAAGGACGTCCAGCTCATCGAGACGCCCACCGAACTGGAATGGTTCTTCTGGGAAAAATCCACTACCCC
>CAMVIO010000099.1 GCA_947167555.1 uncultured Selenomonadales bacterium | reverse complement strand
GCATTCCCGATTCCGCCGTGATGACCTTGTAGGGGAGCTTCTTCGTCAGGATCATCTCCGCCATCTGGCGGTTGATTTCGTCGTCGTCAACCATAAGCACCGTGATGTTTTTGCTGTCAAGTACCATCATTTTTTGTTCAGCCACCTTTCTGCGTCTTGCGCGAGTTTATCGTAAAGCGCCATCGTCCGTTCATGATGGGAACGGATGAACCATGCCGCTTCTTCTTTTTCCTCGGTTGTCGAATCCTCGGCGAAGCATTTCTTTCCCGCCAGTTCCAGCGCTTTCGCCGCGTCGGAGCATTTCTGCCCGCCGATGGTCATAGAGGTGGATTTCAGCGCGTGGAGCATCGTCGCGTAGTCTTTCCAATTTTCCGCGCTGAGATGTTCCTTCATCTGTTTCTGCTTGTCGGGGCGGAGGTTTATGAACATGCTGAGCACAGTCCGGTACATATCCTCCATGCCGCCATTATACTTCATTCCTTGCTCGATGTCGAGGTCTCCTGTGTCCTTCTCTTCCGGAATTTCAGGAGAAACGTCCTGGTCGACGCTTTCCGGTGCTTCCGGCGGCTCCATGATCTTTTCCGGCGGCAGGTATTTCACCAGCGTCGCTTCCAAAAGCATGCTGTCGATCGGCTTTGACAGATACGCGGCAAAGCCTTCCTTCAGGAACGCGTCCTTCGCGCCGGAAATCGCGTTCGCCGTCAGCATGATGAACGGCGTGTTCTTTGCGTTCGGAAGATTTTCCGCTCTGTGCAGCGTCTCGATGCCGTCCATTTCCGGCATCATGTGGTCGAGCAGGATGACGTCGTATTCGCGGTCGGCGAGCAGATCCAGACAGTCCGCCCCGCTCGTCGCGGTGTCGATCTGGATTTGCGTCTCCTTCAGAAGTCCCTTGACTACGAGAAGGTTCATCTCGTTGTCGTCCACCACGAGGATTCGCGCGTCCGGCGCGGTGAAGGACGGGACATATTTCTCCGCGTGGACGGCGGTCTCGATCATGCGCTCGGCGAGATTGCCGATCGGCGATTCTTCCATGACTGTTTGCGGCAGGATGATCGTGAAGGTCGAGCCTTCGCCGTAGATGCTCTTCAGGCTGATCGAGCCGCCCATCAGGTCGAGCAGCATGCTGGTGATGGCAAGGCCGAGCCCCGTACCTTCGATGTTGCGGTTCTTCTCCTGGTCGAGTCGCTCGAAGTCGCGGAACAGCTTCTTCTGGTCCTCTTCCTTGATGCCGATGCCGGTATCGTTGACGACGAAGGACAGATAGATGCGGCTTTCTTCCCTGCGCTCGTTGAATACGAAGAAGTTGACTTCGCCGTCCGGCGTGTACTTGACCGCGTTCGTCAGGATATTGATGACCACCTGCTGGACGCGCATCATGTCGCCCATCAGGGCGTCTGGCAGGTCTTCGTCGATGTGGATATGGAATTCCAGTCCCTTTGCGTCAGCCTTTGGCTGGATCATCGCGACCACATTTTTCAGGAGCCGGGAAAGCTGGTACTCGCTTTCGATGATTTCCAGCTTGCCGGACTCGATTTTCGAGAAGTCGAGGATGTCGTTGATGATGGACAAGAGCGATTCGCCCGCCCGGGAAATGCTCTGCGCGTACTCGCGGATGCTCGGTCGATCGACTTCGCGCAGGATCATCTCGTTCATGCCGAGGATCGCGTTGATCGGCGTGCGGATTTCGTGGCTCATGTTCGCGAGGAACGCGCTCTTCGCCTGGCTCGCCCGGTCGGAAAACTCCTTCTCGCGTCGCAGCGAATCGCTTTCTTCGGCTTTCGCCTGCACGACGAAAAGATAGACGCTGATGACCGCGAGCACGAGGAGCAGGATACTGCCGGCCCGCAGGACCAGCGTATAGATGCGCGCGATACCACCCGCTACCGTTTCCCATGACACCAAGCCCAGAAGGGCGCAGTTGGTTTCCGGCAAGTCCGCGCCGAAAAGGAAGAAACGCCCGTGAGCGCTTTCCGTGTAGAGAGCCGCCGACGGCACAGTGTCGAGACGCGCGCGTATCGCCTCGAAGCCTTCCTGCACGGGGGGATCGCCGAAAATGGCGAGGCCTTCGCCTTGATCCGTGCGGAACGGCAAAATCGTTTTCCCGCTGTTGGACACGATGATGAAATACCGGTCAGTGTCGTAGCGCGGCAATCCGAACATTGTTCGTGTCAATTTTGGGTCATACGTCCGCCAGAGGATGCCGCTGACATTGTCTCCTGAAAGAATCGGGACCGCGAGCAGGAGCCCTTTTCCGTCAGCATAGTCCACTACCGCGTGGCCGCGCGCGGCAAGCGGCATACGCAGGAAATCCTTCCAGTCGAGCGATGCGCCCAGCCGGTATGTCCCGTCCGCTGCGAGGATACCCGCGGCATCGCCCTCTAAATTGTCGTTGAGCCTGTCGAGGACCGACTGTCCGTGCGTCGGGTTCGTTCCAATATAGTCCGCCGCGTGGCGCAGCTCCGAAAGTTCGGCGCGGAACTGCTCCTCGGCGATGAACGCCATGTCCATCGTCTGCCGCGCGACGATATGCTCCATCGTCAGATTCAGCAGGCTTGTGATCTTGTGCTGCATGAAGATTGCGCAAAAGCCCAGTCCGATGACCAGTACGAGGAATTCGGCGGCAATCTTCAGGAGCGGGTCGCGCCTTCGGCTGTTTTCAGTCGCCAAGGAACTCCACCCCCTCCACGAACCAGTCCATCCGATAAATCAGCGTATCGTCCCGGACAACTTCTCCGTCGCCTACCCGCAGGATGCCCGTGTTGTCTCGGATCGGCCCCCGGAATATCGGATGGCGGCGGCTTTCAATCTCGCGGCGCAGGTTAACGAGCGCGTAACCCGTTTCCAGCCCGACCTTTTCCGGCACCTCGGCCAGCCAGATTGCGCCCTGGTCGATGCCGATCCAACGGTTCTTGACGACGTGCTGCTCGCCTTTCAGATACTGCTGGATTACATGTCGGTAATAAATGTCCCAGCGGCAGATCACTGTGCCGAGACAATGCGCAGATTCCGGCAACCATGCGTTGAAACCGATATAGTCGACGCCCAGCGTCTCGCAGGTCTCCGGTACCGCTTGGTCGTCCTGATGATAGGTCACGACGTCTGCGCCGGATTTTTCAATCAGCCGACGGGTTGTTGCCGTTTCCGTCTCAGGCTCCGCCCAAACGTCGGTCCAGGCGACGACGACGCGCACGTTTGGATTCATTCGCCGCGCGCCGAGGGTGAAAGCGTTGATTTCACGAATGACCGGCGCCTTCGGCATCGACGCCACATAGCCGATCACATTGGACTTCGTCCGCATCGCTGCCAGTGCCCCAGCCAGATAACGGCCCTGATGCATCCGAGCGAAATAGACGGTCAGGTTTGGCGCGTCTGCGCCGATGGCAATGGTTGCGAAAGCTGTCTTAGGATTCTGCACGATGACGTCCTGTGCCGCCGACGGGTACGTATTGCCGCACAGGAAAATCATGCCCGCGCCGTCGTCGATGAGGCTTTGCACCGCATTGGCGCAGTCATTTGTGCCGATCTTCTCTCGGACCAGCAGCTCCACGTTGAAGGCTTCGCAGGCGCTTTTCATCCCTTTGTAGTGCGAGCCGCTCCATCCCCGGTCATCGGGACCGTACGGCAGGACAAGACCGATCTTTTCACTTCGTTGTCCTTGCTCCGGCGCAAAGCTGAACACCAGCGTGAACATGCCGAGTACGAGCAGGATGCCCACGATACCCAGAAGCCATCGCCCCCAGGAAGGAATCAAACGAAACAGATTCGTCATGACGTCGCCCCCTGATCCTTGATCGTCTGGCCTTCCTCGTGCTGCGACCGAGCCAGCGCGACGAACTCATCTTTCGGCAAGGGCTTCGAGAAATAGAAGCCCTGTAGGTAATCGACGGACAGTTTCGCCAAAAGATGGATTTGTTCCTCCGTCTCCACGCCCTCGACGAGAATCTTGCGGTGCATCTCGCGAATCATTCGCACGCTGTTGTCGAGAATCGCGCGGCCGATGCTGTTCTTCTCCGCGCTCCAGAGGATGCCCTTGTCAATCTTCACAAGGTCGAAATCAAGGGAGAAAATCGACTGCATATTCGAGTAGCCGGTGCCGTAGTCGTCCATCGCGAAGGTGAAGCCGCCTTCCTTCAGCTCGCGGATTACGGCGTCCAGCGCGTGGTAATCGTTTGCCGCTACCGATTCCGTGATCTCGAAATTGATCTTCGCCGGGTTGACGCCGTAGCGGGCGACGATTTCCTTCATGCGGGTTGCGAAGCCCGGCTGGATACACTGAAGCACCGAAAGGTTCACGCCGATCCCGTCCAGCCCCAGCTCGTCGGGAACCCCCTCGGCGATGAACGCGCAGACCTCCTCCAGCACGAAATCGCCAAGATCCTCGACGATGCCCGCCTGCTCCGCCGCCGGAATGAACTCGGTGGGCGGGATGTTCCCAAGCACGCGGTCGTGAAGGCGCAGCAACGCCTCCGCGCTGTTCATCCGAAGCGAGGGCATTTCGTAGACCGGCTGATAGTATACCTCGAACGTATGCTCCTCCAGCCCGCGATGCAGCGCGCGTTCCACCTCAAGGCGGCGCAGCAGGTAGCTGAGGTCGCGTCCTGCCAGCACCTGCTTCTCATCCTTGACGGGGATCGGACTGTCCGCCATGAACAGGACGTCCTCCCGTGACGGGAAATTTTTCGGCGAGACGCCGCGCGTGACCGCCGCATGGAGCAGCGACTCCACCTTGCCGCCGTTCCACTTCTTGTCGAATCGCTCCAAAATCTCGGCGGCAATCTCCGCCGCTTGGTTCTCGTCGTCGCCCCTGATCAGGATAATATAGGTTGACGGGTTCGCATAGTAGATGCAGTAGGGCGGGAGCAAAGTCCGCAGGTAATCCGCCACCGAGCGCAGGAAAGCGTCTGACGCCGACGAGCCCATCACGCGATGCACGGTCGGCAGATCCGTGATCCGGACGCCGATGACCTGGAAGACCTGCTCCGTCGTGATGAAATTCTTCAGGTCGAAGGCCAGCGCACGACGGTTGTAAGCGCCTGTCGCCATGTCGATGCGGTCGTCCTCGTCCTCGATGGACAGCATCAGGCCGAGCCCTGCCAGGGCGTCGGTGAAAAGCTCGATCTGGATGTCCCGCCAGGCGACTTGGACGAAAATACCGATGGCGACCAGCGCGATGAAGAAGACCAACGCGTTCCGTTTCGCGCTCGTGACCGCGCGCCAATAGCGGAACAGGTTCAGAAGGCCCACCATCATATAGAAGAACGCCGCCGCGTAAATTGTGTATATGCCCCAACTCCGGCAATACTGGAATGTGCTGTCATAATAATAGACCCAGCCCGTCAAAGGGTTCAGCAGGATCAGCAGTTCCGTAATCAGGAACGGCAGCGCGTAGAGCGTGAGGCCACGATAGGAGAGCTGCCACGCGTTGCCGCAGACGAGCAGTACATAATAGCCGAACATGGGCGGCAGCGAAGCGTGGAACACAAGGGAAACGAAACGCGCCGTGTCCGCGATCAGGTGTGCTTCCGGGCCGAACTTTCCCTCGAAGAAAGCGACTGCCGTGCTGCTGAGCGCGCAGAACAACATATTTAGGAGTAGCAGGATATAAAGCTGGTTCTGCCGCCGTGCCGTGCGTCCCTGGATCAATGTGTAGCAAAGGCAGGATACGCAAAGCAGGGACGCGCAGATATAAAAGGAGCAATAATGGAGCGTCGCCATCGAACTCATAGCGGGCTCTCCTTTCTGTCTGTGATGGGAAAATCGTCATAAAACCGAAAATGAGCCGCAGGAAAAAGACTTTTTGCCAAAAAAGCCTTTCACCTGCGGCTCATTGACAATCAGAAAGCCACATATATTTTATTATAATGAATTTAGTGAACTAAAGCTATAAGACCAAAAGAAGAAGCCGCGCCTTTCGGCGCGGCTTCACGGGAATGGATAAAAGGAAGGAGATCAATGATTTGCTCGTTTACCGGAGCAGGGAAAGAACTTGGTTGTTGCTTTGGTTCGCCTGCGCGAGCATCGCTTGCGAGGCCTGCATCAGGATATTGTTCTTCGTGTACTGGGTCATGGCCAGCGCCATATCGGCGTCGCGGATCGTGCTCTCCGAAGCAGTGACGTTTTCCGCCGCCGTGGTCAGGTTCGTCGAGGTATATTCGAGACGGCTCTCGATGGCGCCGATGGTGGTCTGCTGGTCGAGGGCTTTTTGAATCGCGTTGTCCAGCACGTTGATCGCCGCGTTGGCGTTCTTCTGGTTCGAGACGTTCAGCGTCGTGCCGTCTTTGCCCAAGAGCCCGAGAGCCCGCGCCCGCATATCGGTCATGCGAACCTTGATGGCCTGGTTTGCCTTGGTGCCCGTCTGGAGAACCAGCGCATAATCGTCGTTCGATGCATTCTCGGCACGGATAGATTCATTCCAGGCGTCAAGCACTGCGTTGACGGACTTCTTGATGTTGCCTTCGTGGTCGGTAACGCTGACCGTAAAGCCGGCAATCTGACCGTCCAGACCTCTTGTATTCGCTGTAATTGTCAAGGCGGTGCCTAAGTCAGGCGTCTTAACGATAGTGCCAAAGTAACCCGTACCCAGCTCAGGACTGGATATGATTTTAGGAGCCGCAGCCGCTTCGTAGGCTGATAAAGCGTCGTCACGCGCATCTGCCAGATTGGCGATAGCATCCACCGCATCATAATAATTATTGATTTCAGTGCCGCTTTCAGTATGGACGGCACTCAGTAATGTAGAGTATGCACTACTATAATCAAGAAATCCATTATACAATACATCATAAGGATCTCCAGAAGATCCGCCGTTTGTATTTGTATAAGTGTAGAAAGAGCCTGTATTACTTGATGTAACCCAAGAAGGATCGGGATAAGAAGCGGAATAATGCGATGTCCATGCCCGATATCCGTTTTGTATTGACATCAAAGAGCCAAATTGAACATTTCCAATAGATGGCATCGTTGAATCTATATCATCCAAAGCAGAATTCGCATTTGTTGTGAATGTTGACAGGGCACTCGCCGCTCTGCTATACTTCCCCTCCGCCGTAACATACGCTTGGCGAAGCGTTTCTGCTTGGGTTGCATCCGAAGGAACAAAAGTCTGGCTACTAGAATCGATAAGCTCTGCTTTGGACATAATCGTCGCCAGTGATGAGCTGTT
>CAMVIO010000098.1 GCA_947167555.1 uncultured Selenomonadales bacterium | reverse complement strand
ATGAGGGCACCTTTGACTTCGACATCGCCGACGGGGAAGACGGCCCGCGCCTTGTGGCGTCCGTCAGCGTGGAAAAGATGCCGCTGCGGAAATTCATCGACGTCAATTCCCATCTCTACACGCTGCTGCGGAATTACGACAAACTGAACCACAGGAACCGAAAAAAAGACGAGGCGCATCTGCGCAAGCACGCAATGCATCTCGTCCGGCTCTATCTGACGGGTATCGATATCTTACGGGGCAACGGCGTCCATACGTATCGTGAAAAGGATTTGCCGCTTCTGCGGGATATCCGTGCGGGAAAGATTCCGATGGAAGAAGTGTTCAAGATGGCCGAGGACTTCGAGGCGGAGATCAAGGACGTGTATCTCACTTCCAAGTTGCCGGCGACGCCGGACAATAAGGCGATAGACAATCTTTTGTTGAGGATTTATCGGGAACAATTTTAGACATCATGATGCTGGATTGAAATGATGTTTATGCCGCTAACCTATACGTTTTATGAGGGGGTTATCTTTATGGAAAAAATGAATTTGAAGGATGCACGGGTACTTAAGGCTCGGTTGGGCAAGACTTTAACAGCGCTCGCCGAGAAAAGAGAGAAGGTTGCAGTTGTGACCATCATGCCGGGTGAAGACCCGAACGATTTTATTGATGTTTCCGTTGACGAGCTGACAGGAAAAAATAGACTCCTGTATTGAAAGACTTCTCTTAGTGGGTGCTGCAATACGCCTCGCTAATGTAGGAATGGTAATGGCCGCGTCTGAGACGGAGGATATTGCATCCATGGTGGAGAAATCCATTCTCTTGCGTAGAGAAGCAAGTTATTGCAAAGCGTTAGGAGAGAAGAATCCAAAACATCGTGAACGTGGCGGTTATGGCTCAGATGGCGCTCAACTTGTGGATGTTACGACGTATGATATTGCCAAGTACGCAGAACGAGCCAAAAAGCTTGCAAGTGACGCCGAGAAACTTTCGGCGAAAATAGACCGCCTCGATTTAGAAACGATGGTGGAAATTTAATTCGGCAAGAAGGAGGACTTCAGGCGTCTCGTTTCTCTTTGCCTCCAGAAAGCGTCGGGAGAAGACGGCTTGGATAGGACGCAGAAGCCTGAAACAATTTTGCACGCAATGGGGACAGAACGTGAATGAACCCATAAAGCCCGGACATTTTACCTGGCGAAGAGAGCGCGACGTTTTGGGGTTCTCCTTTTTGTATAGATTATTTACGCGTGTTTAGTATGTAGTTTTCCAAGCTTTTGTGGCGCAGCTAATTATTGAGAAGGAATTTCTTAATACAAAACGAATATTATAAAAAATACATATTGCTTATGAAATATGTAGCGTAACTTTTCTAGGCTTTTCTAGGTTGATTGTAAGTTCCGAGAAAGAATCAATTGCAGATTGGATGGTGAAGTATGGCACAATTTGATTATCCTGTCCAAATGGAGATTGCAGGAGCAACGGCGCTTTTCAGCCGTCCTGACAGCGGCGACAGTCCTGTGAGTTATCCTGCTCCCACCTATTCGGCAGTGAAGGCGATGTTTGAGGCTGTGCTTTGGGGAGAAGCGGTGGAAATCGTGCCGCAGAAGGTTGAGATTTGTGCACCGATCCAATGGCACAATTATGTTACCAATTATGGCGGACCGCTTCGAAAGCCTGACAGCATAAAAAAGGACACTAATTACCAGTTTTATGCGACAGTATTGGTGGATGTTTGTTATCGGCTCTATGCGGTGGCGCGTCCAAACTTCAGAAAAGACAATCTACCGCCAAATGCAAGAGAATGGGATAGCAAAACGACTGCGCCAGGCCATGCGTACCAAGCAATCTTTAACCGCAGGCTAAAGAGAGGCCAGTCCTATGCCAGCCTGTGTTTAGGGTGGAAAGAATTTACTCCTTCGTATTTTGGTCTGTTTCGTGAAACAACGAAAGTCTGTACAGACATGTCGGACATCAAAATCCCATCGATGCTGCGGAATGTATTTCCCAAAGGATACAAGTCGGAGTATCAGGCAGTATATGATACAGACATCATCATCCATAACGGGACACTGGTTTACCCGGAAAGGAGAGATGAATCCGTATGATTAACGAACTGCATCAATTGTCTGTGGCGATGCGTGAGGAAAATATAGATACAGATACATGGTATCGGGAGTATAAGACAATCCCGAAAATCACGTCAAAGGCGCCCTGCGTCCGCATCGTATTGTCTGACGGCAAAGTGGAACGGTTGGAAAGCGTCCTGCCGCAAGTGGGAAGTCATATAAGAAAATACGGCAATAATCAGGGAACGTTTCCTGCGATGAATTTGGCTCCGCTTTATCGGATTCAAGATGAAGAACCCAGCAAGGCATTGACAAATTTTTTGAAAAATAATGGGCAGGGACTGGACGACCTGTCAGTCGTCAAATCATGGTGCCTGCTTAATAACTGGAGCAAGAAATTTTCCAAGAAATATCGTATCAGTTTGGAAAAAATCCCCACCGAATTATTGAATCTCTTACATGATGAGGCGGCTTTTGAACCCATTGAACGGCTAATCCGAGCGGTAAGACCTTTTTCGGATATGGAAGTTCTTCACCGGGCTTTAGAGGAAAAAGTTTTTGAAATGCTTGCAAACAAGACGGATGTCGTCTTGGCTCTGCAAATACTCTTTTATGTCGGGAAAGGAGACAAAACACCAGAGGAGGATGCCGGTAATCTTTCGGTGATTTTTGATGAGGATTCATTAGAGGACGAAGGATTATCTTCCATAGGAATACGCTTTACGAAAGGCTTCAATAATGCACTTTTGCAGGCGGAAAGGCGAAAACAGGAGGCCGCAAATAAGCAGGGCGGTTCAGATGATGATTTGCAGGATGCATTTGGTCTTCCTTTCAAGCCTTTGAAAGAGCCTATGCCGGAAGTGCAGCTGGAAGGCGGGCTGAGAGTTAAACTGCGTACCATGTTTCGTGAATGGGGCTGCCAGTATCGATATAACCGAACTGAAAATGAAACCTATCCGATTGGGGCAGAAATGCGCCAACAGCTTAAAAATGCTTTGGAATATATAGGCTCCAAGGAAATGAAGGGAAAAACATGGGTGAATACAGGAAGGAAAGAGATTCTCTTTGTTTATCCTTCCAAATTGCCCAAGGCACATGCGAGTTTTACAAGACAATTCCAAAGGGACAGGGATTCCGAACATCAAAAGGCACGTTTTGAGGCTGAGGCGCAGTCTTTTCGAGAATATGTGACAAAAACAAAAGAAACCGATGTGGAACATTATCCAAGCAATATACAGATTTTTGTAATCCGGCAGATTGATAAAGCGCGAACAAAAGTTGTATATACGCGCTGCGCAACGCCGGATGAAATCATCCGGTGCAGCGACCTCTGGCAAAAAGCATCGCATAATCTTCCGATAATGCCGCCGCCGCTTTCCGGCTTATGGACGCCCTTTCCCTTTGAAGTTGCAGATATAATGAATGATATCTGGAGACGAGACGGAAAACTTGCAAGTGAGAAATACAAACCTGTCGTCAGTTACCATGGCATGGAGCTGCTGTTTAATGAATCCCGCATGATGTGGGAGACAGATTTGCACCGTATGGCGGAAAACAGTGTAAACATGGCGGCATTTGCCGGGCCGTTGCTGAATTCCGTCCAAGGAAGAAATAAAAACGATTCGAATGATAAGGTGATTTGGAAGGTACGGGACACATTGGTCTTCATAGGAATGTTGCTTTACTGGTTGGATGTCAGAAAGGGTGATTACATGAACGAGTATCCGTATTTGCTGGGGCAGATGCTGAAGGTGTCGGACAGTCTGCATGAGCTTTACTGCCATGAAGTGCGGAAAGGTGAAGTACCGCCGCAGCTGATTGGAAGCGGCCTTTACGTTTCGGCATCGGAAACGCCGCTGCAGGCGTTCTCGCAGCTTGCCAGCCGCATGAATCCATATATCACATGGGCAAAAGTGAATCGGGACAAGCGTATCGTAGCTTCTCGAAAGGATAAAGACGGTAACGATTCGGAGTATCCGACTGCAGGTTATCTGCTTGCCATGTATAATCGGATCGCAAATCAATTGAAGGATGTATTGACCGAGAAAAACCGCTTTAACGACCATGAGAAAGCGCTGCTGTTTATTGGTTACCTGGCATCGTATCCAAAGTTGGAGCAAAAAGATGAAAATACCGATAATATCAATGAAAATGAGATGGGGGGCAAAGAGAATGAACAGTGAGATCAAACGTGCAACGGGGCTTTTGGTTATCGAGGTAGTCAATTCAAATCCAAACGGCGATCCCGACAGGGAATCCGATCCGCGTCAGCGCCCTAACGGGCAAGGTGAGATATCCCCGGTATCATTCAAGAGAAAAGTTCGCGATCTGGTGGGAGAACATGAGTCACCGTTTTTCCAGAGTCTGCCGGCGAAATACAAGGATAACCCGGATAATTACTGTATTTTAGAGTCCAGAGGACGCGACAGGAAAGAAATCCAAAAGGAAATGGGGGATATCAAGTCTTTTGATCAGGGGAAATTCCTGAACAGCATATTTGTAAAAAAATACTGGGATGCACGCGTATTTGGCAATACCTTCCTGGAAGAAGGCGGCGATAAAGGATACCTCAAAACGGGTGTTGTCCAAGTCGGCATGGGGCTTTCTATTTCTCCGATCAGTATTGTTCGTCATACAAATACGAACAAGGCGGGAGTGCAGGAAGGCAAGAACGCGGGCATGGCTCCGCTGGGCTATCGAGTTGTGGAGCATGGCGTTTACTGCATGCCATTCTTCGTCAACCCGAATTATGCCCATAAGAGCGGATGTACTGCAGACGATATTGAACTTTTGAAACTTGTTATTCCCTATGCTTATGATCTGAACCGCTCATTCATACGGCCGGATGTACGTTTGCGTCATGCTTGGTATATCGAACACAAAAATATTTTGGGGAGCTGCCCTGATTATCTTCTGTTTGAAGCCTTGACGCCACAGCGTATCGGCAATGTTTCTGATGCGTCTGATAGCTGGGCGGATTATCAAGACAAGACTTCGTTGCCGGAAGATCTCATGGCGAGGGTGGAAAGCTGTGTGGACTTGGTGCAGTGATGAAAGAATATCTTGCGCATAGTGCCCGCGACGGTCACCTATCGCAAAGCTATAAAGATCATGTAAATAATGTCCGAAAGGCGGCGAAGCGGAATGCAGAGAAAGCGGCACACTTTTCAAAGTTTGCCGGTTCTCTGCTAATCCACGTTGTGGACACGGCAGCCTGCATTCATGATCTGGGAAAATTACTGGACGAAAATCAGGAAGCGTTGCATAGAACGGATAATCGTGGGACGCTTCCTATTAACCATGTGGATGCCGGAGTAGCTTGCCTTCGGAAGTGTGAAGGAGATTCCTTTTTTTCGCAGACGGCTGTTTATTCTCATCATCGGGGATTGCCGGACTTTCCTGAAGAAGAAAACAGGGAAAAAGATTTCTTTCGGGATAACGATTCTAAAGTCCGCCGCATGGTGAACGCGCAGATAGACAGTCTAACCCGGATTCACTGCCAGCTTATGCCGGATGCGGAGCCGCATCCGCAAGAAGAGGATTTGCGTGGAGACGGCGGCGTATTTTTCCGCATGATGCTTTCGTGCCTGGCAGATGCCGATCATTCTGATACAGCCAGACATTACGAAAAGTATCCGGCAGAGGAACAAGTTCCTGATTTGCGAGCAGAGGAACGATTGCATCAGCTGGATGCGTATATTCACAGTTTCAGCCAAACCAACGAGAGAAACCGTCTTCGTGCAGATATGTATCAGGCCTGTCGGGAAGCAGACATTTCTTCGGATATCGTCGCTTGCGACAGCCCGGTAGGCTCTGGAAAAACTACGGCAGTGATGGCACATTTGCTGGCGCAGGCAATTCGTCGCGGTTCTCGCCGGATATTTGTGATCCTTCCTTTTACCAACATCATTCGGCAATCCGTTGAAACATATAGAAAAACATTGGTGCTGCCTGGGGAAAATGAGGAAGAGGTGGTTGCAGAGCTTCATTACAGAGCTGATTTCGAGGATGTGGATGTGCGTGCCTTGACTGCCCAGTGGCGCGCTCCAATCATAGTAACGACTGCAGTCGCTTTCTTTGAAACGTTGGCGTCTAATCGCCCTGCAGCTTTACGTCGTCTGCATGAACTACCCGGAAGCTTGTTTTTTATGGACGAGGCACATGCGGCTTTGCCCATGAAACTGCTGCCGCTGGCGTGGCGATGGATGCAGGTGCTGGCGGATGAATGGAGTTGCTATTGGGTACTTGCTTCCGGTTCCTTAGTGAGATTTTGGGAATTGAAGGCAGAAGACTGGAAGAAAAAGTCGCGTGATGTTTCGCAAATACTTTCCGAAGATATGCGGAAACGATTGATGGGGTTTGAAAAAGCACGCATTAGTTTTTGCTATGAACCGAAACCTTTGAATCGTAAAGAACTTGTTGAGCGTGTAATTTCCGAACCGGGGCCGCGACTTTTGATTATGAACACGGTGCAGAGTGCCGCTGTGGTGGCAACGGATCTGCAAAAATATTACGGGGAACTTGCGACAAATAAAGTAATGCACTTGTCGACGGCATTGAATGCGGAAGACAGGGACAAAATCGTCGCCGATGTTAAAACGCGCTTGGATAATAACGCGGATAATGATTGGACACTGGTGGCGACTTCCTGTGTCGAAGCCGGTGTTGATTTTTCTTTCAAAACAGGATTTCGTGAGATGGCTTCTCTGCTTTCGCTTTTACAGGCGGCAGGTCGTGTCAATCGCGGTGGAAGTGACAGCGATGCCAGGATATGGAGCTTTGTCATGCAGGACGATTCCTTATTGAAGATAAATCCGGGTGTAAAAACTGCCGCTCAGATATTGAAAAAATACTTTGACCGTGGCATAGAAATCCATTCCGATTTGAGTACGGAATTCATGCAAAAAGAGTTGGATTTGACTGCAGACGATATGAAAACATTGTTACAGGCGGAAGAGGATTGCCGTTTTCCCCTTGTTCGGGAAAAGTTTCGGGTGATTGATGATGATACGGTCCTCGTTGTTGCCGATTATCATTTGAAAGAGGATATAAGTAAAGGAGTATATGATTGGCGGGCGCTGCAAAGAAAAGCTGTGTCGATTCGCAGATATTATGTAAAAAAATATGAACTGCAGCCTTTG
>CAMVIO010000097.1 GCA_947167555.1 uncultured Selenomonadales bacterium | reverse complement strand
TGCACGCTTATGGGCGCGATTGTCTTTCTTCTTTTGGGGAAAGGGCTGCTCATCGGCGGGCTTTTCGTCGGCTATTTGGCAGGCGGCATCTTTTGCTGGACGCTGACGAACCGGATGGAGGAAGGTCATTTCGATCAGAAAAAAGCGGCTTCGCAGCTCCAGAACGGGCTGTTTATCCGCTTGGGTTCGCTGTGCGTGATTATGGGGCTTGCGGCGCAGGTTTCAAAACCTTTTTTTTTGGTGGCGATCGTGGCGTATCTCCTGTTTCTCGTTGTGGCGTTCGTTTGCATGATTGCGGCCCGCGTGAAGAAGGACCGTGAGGACGCGGTTTCGTAGAACGGTAAGGACGGATTAAGGGGGAGGGGTTGTATGGACAAAATCGGTCATCGCGAAGTCGTGGAATTTGCCGGCTATCTCTTGAATGAAGAGACGCTCATCATGAACTATATCACGATGGCCATCGTCATTCTGATTGCGATTCTCGCGTCTAGGAACCTGAAGGAGGTTCCCACGGGGTGGCAGAACGCAATCGAGGCCGTTGCCGAGGTGTGGGAGGAAAAGATCAATACGATGATAGGGCCGACGGGACGTTCCCTGACGCATATCTTCCTCACATTGTTCGTGTATCTTGTCATCGCGAACTGGCTGGGCCTTTTCCCGGCGATGGAGTCGCCGACAAACGATTTGAATACGACGCTGGGCCTTGCGATCACGATGTCGATGCTGATTCATCACGGCATCGGTGTGGCCAGGAACGGCATCGGCTATTTCAAGCACTTCCTCGAGCCGTTTGCTCCTTTTATCGTCATTCATATCATTGAAGAGCTTGCGCGGCCCGCGTCGCTGGCCTTCCGTCTTTTCGGAAACATCCTGGCCGGCGAGGTGCTGATCATCATTATCCTGAATCTCGCTCCCTGGTACGCGAACTGGGCGCCGCACGTGGTCTGGGTTATCTTCAGCCTTGCGGTCGGCGTGATCCAGGCGTACATCTTCACGACGCTCTCGCTGGTGTATATTGCGCCGTCGGCCAAGCCGCACGAGCACGAAGAGCACGAGTGATTTTTAACCAAGTCGCCGCGGCAACGGTTCCGGCATAGGGGAGACCCCGTGCCGCGAGAATTTGCCAAAAATATATTTATTTATTATTTTTAGGAGGTTATTTACTCATGGCTAACATTACTCCCGTTCAGTTGTCCCTTATCGTTGTTCTTCTCATCACGATGACTTCGATCATCGCGGCCGTTTATGGTGACTCCCGCGTTCTGATGCGTCTTATGGACGGCACGGTTCGCCAGCCGGAAGTCAAGGACGCTCTGTTCACGAACGCTCTCGTATCCTGCGGTCTTGTTGAGTCCATTCCTATTATCGCTATCGTCGTCGTCCTGATCCTCATCTTCGCGAATCCGTTCATCGCGTAATTGGCGGCTTGGACGGAAAGCGGCAGCTTTTTGGGCGGTCGCTTTTTCGTGTGAGGTGCCGGAAGGGAGGATCCGCGAATGGTAGATGTCAACTCAACATTATTTATACAGATTATCAACTTCTTGGTCCTCCTTCTCGTGCTGAAGAAATTCGCATGGGGCCCTCTGCTTCAGGTTCTCCATGACCGGACGGACAAGATTGCGAACAATATCCGTCAGGCCGACGAGGACCGCGCGCAGGCGGCCGAGATGAAGAAGGAGTACGAGCAAAAGCTCTCCGATGCGAGAAAGCGCGCGCAGGAGATTACCGACTCCGCGACGCAGCGCAGCGAGGCGGAGCACCGTGCCCGCGTCGAGGAAACGCAGCAGGAGATCGAGCAAATGAAAGCCGCGGCCAAGGCACAGCTCCAGGCGGAGCGCGAAGAGGCCGCGAAGAAAATGAAAGGGCAGATGGTCGCGCTTTCGCTGGCGGCTGCCACGAAGCTGATGGGCCGCAACATGGACGACGCCGCCAACGAGGCGCTCGTCGGCGACTTCATCGACAGTCTCAGCAAAGAAAAGCTGGGTGATCTGTCATGCTGAATTTGCAGCTTGCCATAAAGTATTCGCGTGCGATGTTCCTCCTGGCACAGGAGGAAGGGAAGCTCGTCGAGTACGGGCAGGAGCTCCAGTCGCTCTCCTCGGATATCGAGAGGACGCCGGAGCTGAAAGCGTATCTGGAAAGCCCGATGATTCCGCGTCAGGCGAAGCAGGAAGCGGTGCAGAAGATTTTCGGCGGGGAGCTTTCCCCGATCGTGCTGAATTTTTTGCGC
This sequence comes from uncultured Selenomonadales bacterium, assembly GCA_947167555.1. Lineage (GTDB taxonomy): Bacteria > Bacillota > Negativicutes > Selenomonadales > Selenomonadaceae > RUG12372. Next base: position 5,073 of record CAMVIO010000097.1, on the reverse strand, counting down.
TTCCTTCTCGACAAGCAGCGCGTTTCCATCCTTGGAGAAATCGTGCAGCAGTATGAGAACTTTGCCAACGAGGCGCAGGGCATCCTCGTCGCCGACGTCACGACGGCAAGAGATTTGTCGGACAGCCTTGGGGAAAGGCTCATGGCGAAGCTCGGCGAGGTTACCGGAAAGAAGATCAAGTTGCGGAAGCATTTGGACGAGAAGCTGCTCGGCGGCGCTGTGGTCCGTATGGGCGACAAGCTGATCGACGGCAGCCTCAAAAGCCGCATGAAGGCACTCGAAGCACAGCTTTTGGCGGATTAGGAATAGAGGTGAGTGCTAAGTTATGAAAATGAATCCCGAGGAAATAACAGCCATCATCAAAGAGCAAATCAAGAACTACGAAGTGGATCTTGAGATTGACGAGGTGGGGACTGTTATCGAAATCGGTGACGGCATCGCTCATATTCATGGCCTGCAAAAAGCAATGGCCGGCGAGCTGCTCGATTTCGGAAATGACATTTTCGGCCTGGTGCTGAACCTGGAGCAGGACAACGTGGGCGCCGTCGTTCTCGGTCGCGAGACTGAGATCATGGAAGGCGACACGGTCAAGCGCACGGGACGCATCATGCAGGTGCCGGTCGGCGAAGCGATGATCGGGCGCGTCGTGGACGCTCTCGGTCGACCCATCGACGGCAAAGGTGCTATCGAAACAACCGAATACCGGAAGATTGAAAGTCCGGCGCCGGGCATCGCGGACAGAAAGTCGGTTCACGAGCCGCTGCAGACGGGTATCAAGGCTATCGACGCACTTGTTCCCATCGGACGCGGCCAGCGCGAATTGATTATCGGCGACCGCGGCACGGGCAAGACGGCGATTGCCGTCGACACGATGATAAACCAGAAGGGGCAGAACTGTATCTGCATTTACGTTGCTATCGGCCAGAAGGCGTCTACGGTGGCCCGCGTGGTCAAGACGCTGGAGGATTCCGGGGCTATGGCGTATTCGATCGTCGTCGCTGCGACGGCGGCGGATTCCTCGCCGCTCCAGTATATGGCGCCGTATGCCGGCGTCGCGATGGCGGAGTATTTCATGCGGAAGGGCGGACACTGCCTCTGCATTTATGATGATTTGACGAAGCACGCGGCGGCGTACCGCGCCATGTCGTTGCTTCTCCGTCGTCCTCCCGGACGCGAGGCGTATCCGGGCGACGTATTCTATCTCCATTCGCGTCTCCTGGAGCGTGCGGCGAAGCTCTCCGACGAACTCGGAGCAGGCTCGATCACGGCGCTTCCGATCATCGAGACGCAGGCAGGCGACGTCGGCGCTTACATCCCGACGAACGTTATTTCAATCACAGACGGCCAGATCATGCTGGAAACCGATATGTTCTATTCGGGCATCCGTCCGGCGGTCAACGTCGGTCTTTCGGTATCCCGTGTCGGCGGCAGCGCGCAGATCAAGGCGATGAAACAGGTCGCCGGTACGCTCCGACTCGACCTTGCGCAGTATCGTGAGCTCGCGGCGTTCGCGCAGTTCGGCTCCGATCTCGACAAGGCGACGAAGGATCAGCTCGACCGCGGCGCGCGTATGACGGAGACTTTGAAACAGGCTCAGTATGCGCCGCTCGTCGTCGAGGAGCAGGTCATGGCTATTTTCACGGCGGTTCGCGGATTCCTCGCGGACATCCCCGTGGACAAGGTCGTCACGTTCCAGAACGATTTCCTGAAATTCATGCGCCAGACGCATCCGGAGATCGGCCAGAAGATTGCCGAGCAGCAGAAGCTCGACGACAATCTTGAGGACGCTCTCTCCAAGGCAATCGAGGAATTCAAGGAGACCGTTCCTTATAAAATGGCGTGATGAGGTGATTGAATGGCGAGCTTACAGGATATACGCCGCAGAATACGCAGCGTAAAGAGCATCCAGCAGATCACCAAGGCAATGAAGATGGTCGCGGCGGCGCGCCTCAGGCGTGCGCAGATGGCGGCTGTGGCGAACAAGCCCTACGCGGACAAGATGGCGGAGGTCGTGGAAAACGTCGCGTCCAATGTCACCGATTTCAAGCATCCGCTTCTCGAGACCTATGATGCGGCGGAAAAGAAGCTTTTCCTGATTGTCGCGGCAGACAAGGGATTAGCCGGAGCCTATTCCTCGAACATATTCAAGGAAGCGGTGCGGCATATTCCCGACAAGGAAAAAGTCGATCTTGTCGTCATCGGGCGCAAGACCGAGGAGTATTTCCGCAACCGGGGCTATCATATCGTAAAGGAATATCTTGGCATCAGTGAGCGTCCGACGTTCGACATCGCGAAGCAGATCGCGGCGGAACTGACCTCGCGCTATGAGACCGGCGAATACAGCGCTGTGAATATCATCTATGCGCGGTTCGTGTCGTCGATGGTCAACATACCGGAAACGTTCCAGCTCCTGCCTTTCGAAGGCATCACGAGCGAGGAAGAGGAAGCCGAGCCGACGAAGCTGGACAAGGCGGGCGCGTTCATCGCCCACCTGAAGGCGGCGGCGCTTGCGAAGCTTCCGCAGCCGGGGCCCCAGAGCTACGACGAAATGATCGAGGCTATGGAGGCGAAAGAGGCTGCCGAGGCGGAACGCGCCGAGGACGAGGCTGCGGAAAAAGCCGCTGCGGAAGCCGCGAAAGAAGCGGCTGCTGCGGAAGCGGAAAAAGCGGCGGAAGCCAAGGCGGCGAAAGAGGCCGAAGAGAGATTCGGTCCGTTGCCTCCGTTGCCGGATATGCCGGAGCTGCCGAACGAAGAAACCGACAGCATTGATTTCACGGCGTATGATACGCCGCTGGAAGAGTTCAAGGAAGAGCCGTTCATCTTCATACCGAACGCGGACGACGTGCTGAACGCGCTGCTGCCGCAGTATCTGGTTACGATGATTTACGCGGCGCAGCTTCAGGCGGCGGCCAGCGAGCTGTCTTCGCGCATGACGGCAATGTCGAGCGCGACGGACAACGCGCAGGAGCTGACGCGGAAGCTGGATCTGCTCTACAACAAGGTACGTCAGGCGAACATCACCCGCGAGATCACCGAGATCGTGGGCGGTGCGGAAGCCTTGAAGTAAGGCGACAGTCAGTTGTTGCTGAAGGAACTGTGCAGAAATAAATTTGCAAATAGAGCGCAGGATAAATTTTCGTGTGCTAGGCGAAGGAGGGAGTCATAGCGGGGCTATGGCGACCGACGACAACGACGCACATGGAAATTTAGACAAGCTATATTGCAAAGTTATTTCGAAACAGTTACAAGGGGGTTTACCATTGGCAAAAGGAAAAATAGTACAGGTCATCGGAGCTGTCGTCGATATTGAGTTTCCGCTCGGGGAGTTGCCGGAGATCCTGAACGCTGTCACGATTAAGGGCAAATCCGGGGATGTCGACATCGACCTGGTCGTTGAGGTCATGCAGCATCTTGGCGACAGCGTCACGCGCTGCATCGCCATGAGCTCGACGGACGGCCTTGTGCGCGGTATGGAGGCGGAGGACACCGGCGCGCCGATCAAGGTGCCGGTCGGTCCGGAATGCCTCGGGCGCGTGTTCAACGTGCTCGGCGACACGGTCGATCACAATCCCGAGCCGGTCGGAAACAAAGAGGCGTGGCCGATTCATCGTCCTGCGCCGACATTTGAGGAACAGGACGCGACGGCGCAGATCCTCGAAACGGGCATCAAGGTCGTCGACCTGATTGCTCCGTATTCCCGAGGCGGAAAGACGGGTCTTTTCGGAGGCGCGGGCGTCGGCAAGACGGTTCTGATTCAGGAGCTTATTCACAATATCGCTACCGAGCACGGCGGCTATTCGGTCTTCGCGGGCGTCGGCGAGCGTACCCGTGAGGGCAACGATCTTTGGACGGAAATGACCGAGTCCGGCGTTATCTCGAAGACGGCGCTGGTCTACGGACAGATGAACGAGCCCCCGGGAGCTCGTATGCGCGTCGGCCTGACGGGCCTGACGATGGCGGAGTATTTCCGCGACGTCGAGCATCAGGACGTGCTTCTGTTCATCGACAACATTTTCCGTTTCATCCAGGCAGGTTCCGAGGTTTCGGCTCTGCTGGGCCGCATGCCGTCGGCCGTCGGTTATCAGCCGACGCTGACCACGGACATCGGCGCGCTGCAGGAGCGCATCACCTCGACGAAAGCAGGTTCCATCACGTCGGTGCAGGCCGTTTACGTCCCCGCCGACGACTTGACGGACCCGGCGCCTGCGGGCACTTTCACGCACTTGGACGCGACGACGGTTCTTTCCCGTCAGATTGCCGAGCTGGGTCTGTACCCGGCCGTCGATCCGCTGGATTCCACGTCCCGTATCCTCGACCCGAACATCATCGGCGAGGAGCATTACAACGTGGCACGCGGCGTTCAGGCGGTTCTGCAGAAGTACAAGGAACTCCAGGATATCATCGCAATCCTCGGTATGGAAGAACTTTCCGACGCCGACAAGCTGACGGTCGCGCGCGCTCGTAAGATTCAGCGCTTCCTGTCGCAGCCGTTCGCGGTCGCGGAGCAGTTCACCGGTCAGCCGGGCAAATACGTCCCGCTGAAGGAAACCATTCGCGGATTCAAGGAAATCCTTGAGGGCCGTCACGACGATATGCCGGAGAACGCGTTCTATATGGTCGGAACGATTGACGAGGCTGTGGCGAAGGCTGAGAAGCTGAAAGAGGAGGCATAACCTATGCCGACGATCAAGCTGGAGGTCGTCTCCCCGGACGCGGTGGTCTTTCAGGCGGACATCCACATGCTCGTCGTCAAGGCGGAGGACGGTGAGATCGGCGTCATGCCGAACCATCTGCCGATGATCGCCAGCATCATTCCGTGCGCCATGCGCGTGAAATACGAGGATGGACGCGAGGAACTGATCGCGTGCGGCGGCGGCTTCATGGAAGTCCTGAACAACAAGATCACGGTGCTTGCTTCCTGTGCGGAGACGCCGATCCAGATCGACGTGCTCAGGGCGGAAAAAGCATACCAGCGGGCCGAGGAACGCATCAAGAATTTCAAGTCCGCGCCGCTTAAACACACGGACATCGACATCGAACGTGCCGAGGCTGCGCTCCAGCGCGCCATCGTGC